>JAJYNB010000406.1 GCA_021786555.1 Bacillota bacterium
AATGTGTTCCCAACTGACCGAATCCCTCTTTCAGCATAGCACACTTGATTCAGGATGTCCAGCAGTTAGATTACGTTGTAGTGCTAATTACCACTAGTTATTACCGGTCCAACAAGCTTCCCATGCGCCAAAATCAACCCCTCTGCTCTCCCGCCGGAACTTTATTCCAAGCCGCTGCAAAGCGAGTTCGGCATCACGATTATAAGGAATCGTTATTTTGGACCCTTCTATGATTGCACGCAATTCCCTGCTGCCCAGATGGTAACAAGCAGCTCCCATTTCATACAGCGAGGATGTCGTTATCTCCAACACTTCTTCAGGTATAACACGCACAATCAAAAGGCTTTTTTCATCCTCAAGCAGAATATCTCCATCCTTTAAACGGGTCCCCCGGCCAAAGGCGATCACAACGGCGATACCAGAACTAGTCATTTTGCGAATAACCCTGTTCCCGAGTTCATCCCAGTATAACAAAACCCGGTCCAGATTCTTGTGCATTAAAAGCCTTTCTGCCTTGCCGGGCAATCGGTTGATGTTGCCCCGGACTGAATTAATTACTAACATCAGCTAGCACCTCTACACTGTAAGATGGCTTTGTTCTCTCAGTTCGCTGGCCCAAACCGCTTCATCTGCCGGGGTCTTGTCTTGTAAGGAAGGTTAAAAGGACGGTTTGAAGCCTTAGCCACGAATCGGCACACTTCGTTAATCCCTGCTGGATCCAGGTTCATGTCAACCCGGTACAGGTCGCTTAGCCCCATAACGACCTCTTCCAGCGCCGCGTTGCCCGCCCGCTCACCGATACCGTTCACGGTTACACTGACCCAAGAGGCACCGGTCAGCCAGGCAGCTAACGTATTCGCTGTGGCCAGACCAAAATCGTTGTGGCCATGGAATTCAACGGGTATTTCCACCCCGGTTACCAGCCGGGTCAAGCGTTCACGCACCGCAAACGGGTCAAGGATGCCCACCGTATCAGCGTACCGCAGCCTGACAGCGCCCTCTTCCCTGGCCGCTGCGGCAAATTCCTGCAGAAAGCCGGTATCAGCCCGCGAGGCATCTTCGGCACCAACTGAAACTGTACAGCCCTGGCTAACCGCAAAATAGACCGAGCGGCGAAGTTGGTCGATCACCCAACTCCGGTCATGCCGCAGCTTACTGTAAATCATTATGTCCGAAACCGGAGCGGAAAGGTGCACCAGCTTCACTTCACAGGCGAGCGAAGCCTTGATGTCCGCTTCCAGGATGCGGTTCCAGCTAACAAGCTGGCAGTTGAGGCCCGCCTGCCGGATCGAACATATGGCCTCCTGCTCCAGAATTCCCATCGCAGGCGTACCAACTTCCAGGATGGGCACACCCATCTGGTCCAACAGGCGAGCGATTTGCAGTTTTTCAGCGCCGGAAAAGGCTATGCCGGCCGCCTGCTCGCCGTCCCGTAAAGTTGTATCTACTATACCCGGGCCAATTCGTGCGTTATGCTCCATTTTCGTACCTCTTCCAACTGTTCTCACGGCCTAAGAGCACTTCTGCGTTAGTAAAACCTTGATCTCATCCTTGCCCACCTTCTCTATCTCGCCGCAAAAGTTACCCGCCAAGAGCTCGTTTTCCAGCCAGGGGGGCACATGGCTGCAGAGAACCTCCAAGGAATCGAATCTTGTCGTACGCAAAAAAGGCTGCAGCACCTGTTTGGAAGTGACACCGGGGTTCTTTGCCTGGATATCCGTGAGTGAAACCGTATAGCAACCCTCAGACATCTCTACCGGTATGGGAATCTGGTTGCTGCGCCCTGCCCCCTGGACCTTGTCCTGTTCTTCCTGTTCCAGGATAAAGTCCAGAAAATCTGCAGGCTTGCCGGAGAATTCCCAGACACTGTAATGAGCCTTTTCCAGTTCAAAGTAAGGTACTCCAGCCACGGACAAAGCGGCGAATATGCGGCATTCAGCCAGAAAACCGATGGCTTCCGCCATACTCTGGCGCAAACCTCTTAAGCCCAGGCTCTTGTCCAGGCAAAAACTTCTTTCCCTTAAGACATTCCATATACCCCGGGCTTTCCGATACACCACGATGTTGCCGGGTTCATAAAGTGAGGCAGCCTCACCCTTTCTGTTTGTATAGACGGCGATATCTTGCGGCATAAAGTTCTCCCCTTTCTCTTTTCACCCGCTTAGGTTTGGCGCAGAGATTAGCGGCGCTCCAGGCGTGTTCCGCCTATTCCGTTATTTCGGCCAATAACGGGTGTAAGCTTCAGGCCTGGTTATCCAGGGCGTGTGCGGCATGAATCAGTCCGTTCTCAACACTGTCACAAAATTCCAAAGCTAAAATACCGCTTTTCTCCAGCCGCTGCCTGGCGCTGTAACCGAGGCGCATCGTTAAGACTGCGTCACAATCCTTGATAACCCCCACTATCTCCTCGCGCCTGGATTCATCATCCTCACATTCCTCCGCGCCGCTGCAATATTTTTCCGCTCCGCGGGTTTCTACAAGCTGAAAGCTGTCACCCTTAACCTGGTAGATTGCAAACACTTTGGCATGTCCAAAGTGTTGGTCAACCAATCTGCCGTATTTGGAAGTTACGGCAATTTTGTATTGCTTTGCGGTTTGGCTGCCCCTGCCGGTTCTTGTCTCACTGCTTGTTCTAAATTCAGCGGACCGGTCCTCTCCCAAGAGGCCAATGGCATCAGCCCTGCACTGGCTGCAGTGATACATCTGCGGCAGGTCAGCCTGGCAGGCATCCCGCATTTTCTGCAGCTCGCGCCTGCTGGTTTGGGGATACCCGGCAAACACACTGCCGGAAGCAGGAATCAGGGGCATGATGTTGGTTATGGAGGCGCCTGTATCTCTAACTTTCCTGACTACGGCCGGAATATGCCTGTCGTTCAGGTCCTTGATCATGACGATGTTGACTTTTACCACCACCCCGCTCTCTGCCAGCTGCGCTATGCCTGCCAACTGACTTGCGGCCAGAATTTCAGCGCCCTCCGCCCCGGTATATCTCTTGCCGCCATAATTGACATAGCGATAAATTTGTGCCCCAATTTTTGGCTCAACACAGTTTACCGTCACCGTTACATGTTTGACACCAAGGCTTATTAAATCACCTGCATATTCCGGCAGCAGCAAGCCGTTGGTGGAAAGGCAGAAAATTATATTTTGATCTGACTGCCGGATTAATTCCAAGGTTTGTTTGGTACTGTCCCAATTAGCCAGGGCATCCCCGGGTCCGGCAATCCCTATGACGCTGAGGTTGGAAAGTTTTTCTTGCACCAGTTCAAACTTGCGTTGGGCTAAGAGTGGGCTAAGCACATCACTGGTTACTCCCGGCCGGCTTTCATTAACACAGTCGAACTTCCTGTTGCAGTAATTGCAGCTCACATTGCACTGGGGGGCTACAGGCAGGTGCATCCTGGCGTAGGTATGGCGGGCATCAGGGGAGTAGCACGGGTGCCGCCTTGTCTCTTCCAGTCCCATGGGGAACATTTCAGGCTTTGGCGCACATGTTCCACACTTCATTTTCCTCACCTCTACCCCTCAGTTACTGTTTTGGTACCCGGATAAAACTTTTCATAGACATTATGCCGGTAATTGGCAAGTTTGTGCTCCAGCAATGTGTTGGTGATGCGGTCCAGAAACATGGCAGTGCCGGTATAGCCCACTGACAGCAAGCGCTGCCCTCCTACCCGGTCGTGGATGGGGAAGCCGATTCTGACCAGTGGCATCCCTGCTTTCTCGCTCAGATACTTGCCTTCGGAGGAGCCGATGGCTATATTGGCCCCTTCGCTCTTGGCAAGAATCCCGGCAAAGTCCCCGCCGTTGAGAAAATGCATTTGCTGCGGCACCTGTTCAAGCTGAGCCTTTAGCAGTTCTGGCAATTTAGCGTTTTTGCTGCCGGAAGAGACTACCACTGGAAACACTCCGTTTTCCAGACAGGTTTTGGTTACGGCGTAAACCAATTCCGGCTCACCAAATATCACGCTTCTTCCCTGAAAATTGTACTTGTGGGAATCAATCATAGCATCGAGGAGCCTGCCCCGCTCTTGCAGCAAACTTTTGGGTGTGGCCCGGCCGCTGAATTCCTGCAAGACATTGACCAGCCGGTCCGTATTCTCGATGCCCATGGGTATAGGAAGGTTGTATAATGGCACACCGAACGTATCCTCCAGGTACTTGCCCGGCGAAATCCCTTCAGCAACGCATACTCCCAGCTGAATGGTGCCCGGAGCCCCTGACATCCGGGCAATATCTCTCAGTTTGGTGCCGCCGTCAGGTATCCGCTTGTAAGGCCTGGCAAAGGGTTGGTCCAAGGTGTCGGAGAAATCGGGCAGCAGAGTATACTCGATTTTCATCAACTGCAGGATCCGTTTGAGTTCACGGATGTCCGCAGGGCTGATGAAAGGCACAATGATATTTACTTTGTTATGCTTTTCCACTTTCTGCGCCAGCTTGGTTACGATTCTGGTAAGAGTCATCCAGTATCCTTCAAACTCACTGCCGCCATAGCCAGGACTGGATACGGTAACTATGGGAAATTCCTCCTGGCCCCTTTCCTGCAGGTATGCGGAGGCAACCCTGTCGATATCTTCCCCGATTGTTTCAGCCAGGCAGGTAGTAAGTACCCCGATTAAGCTGGGATTGTAGACCTTAATGAGGTTGTCCAAACCTTGTCTGAGGTTTTTTTCCCCGCCATAGATAGTGCCTTTTTCGTTTAGGGATGAAGAACCAACGTCTATTGGTTCATTAAAGTGTTCGGCAATATGCCGCCGCATGTAAGTGCTGCAGCCCTGGGAGCCATGCAGCAGGACCATGGACCTTTCCACCCCTTTAAAAGCCAGAATTCCTCCCATGGGCATGCACATCTTACATGGGTTTTCCGTAACACTGCGGTAGCTCAATGTTTGTTTTTCCATAAAAACCTCCCATGTCAGACATAATTCCATACCGGGGAACAAAGGGTGGAATAGACCTCCTGGGCAAAATTCACAGCGCCCGCGAAGCCGCTCAAGGGATGTTTGCGTTCGTGGTTGTGGTCGATAAAGGAGATGCCAAGCTTATAGGCGAGAGGCCTTTCCTTTACCCCGCCGACCAAAAGGTCTGCGCCTTGCTGCAGGATAAACCGTTCCAGTTCAGATGGATTGGCGTCATCCAGGATTACTGTCCCGTCGCACGCCAGGCTGTACATACTGTCATAGTCATCCTGCTTCCCTGTCTGGGTGCCGATCATTACGACCTCCATGCCCACTTCCCTGAACTGTTTGATCAGGGATACGGCTTTGAAACCGCCCCCGACAAAGACTGCCGCTTTTTTGCCCTGCAGGGGCACGCGGTACCCCTCAATCAGTGACCTGATTTCCGCCGTTTCGCGTTCAATCAGTCTTTCTGTTTTCTCACTGATTTCCTTATCGTTTAAGGCAGCAGCGATTTCCCTCAGGGACCGGGAGGTGTCTTCTATGCCCAGAAACGAAACTCGCATATAGGGTATGTTGTACACTCGCTCCATTTCTTGCGCCAGATAAGTCATAGACCCCGCGCACTGCATAATGTTTAAACAGGCTGCCGGCGCTCGCCTCAGACTTGCATAACTGGAGTCCCCGGTAAAGGTAGCGTTTAATTCTACGCCCATTTCTCTCAGGTAGTTTCTGATAATCCAGGCTTCCCCGGCCAGGTTGAAGTCCCCCAAATAGTTTATCTTCCTGCTTTGCGCCGTCGGCTCGCCCTCAGATTTGATCAACTGCAGCAAGGCGTCGCAGGCGGCCCGGTACCCGGCGGATTTGTTGCCGGCAAACCCGCTGGATTGAACCGGGACTACCTTGATTTGGTGTTTTTGTTCCGCTTGTTTGCAGACAGCAGTTATGTCATCGCCGATAACTCCCACGACACAGGTGGAATACACAAACATCAGGCTGGGTTTGTATTTTAGGGCCAGTTCATCGATACAGCGGGCCAGCTTTTTTTCCCCGCCGAAGATTACATCTTCTTCCTGCAGGTCAGTGGAAAAGCTGTTGCGGAAAAGTTCCGACCCGCTGCTCAAACTGCCGCGGATATCCCAGGTATAACTGGCGCAGCCGATCGGGCCGTGCACCAGGTGGATTGCGTCAGTGATCGGGTTTAGCACCACCCTGGCCCCTGAATATACGCAAGCTCTTTGACTTACCGCCCCGGCAATGCTGTCGGCGTCACACTGCAGCTGGCTTTTCTGCTTGCCCTTAACCCGTATAGACCCTTCCCTCGCCTCAATCGCCAGCTTGGCAGACATTTCTCTTCACATCCCTCCAGCTAGGACACGGGGACGGTTCTGGTGTCCTAGCGAAAAAAGTCATTTGGTGACGGTACCTACATAACCAGTTCGAAGTCCTCGTCGCTGGCATCGCGGTCGGCGCGGTCGAGGAGGGCGTTGCTGATCATTTCAATTATCCGCATGGCACCCTTGTAACCGACTACCGGCAGGTAGGAATGGACGCTCCTGTCCAGCACCGGGAAACCGATACGCACCAGGGGAATATCTTCAGCTTTGGCAATGTATTTGCCGTAAGTAGTGCCAAGCAGCAAATCAACCGGTTCATTTTTCAGATACTGGTGCAGTTCAAACAGGTCCCCTTCCGCCTTCACCCTGCCTTTAACGCCCGCCTCCTGTAACATGGCGCTAACTTCCCTTTCGAAAGCTCCCCCCGGTGTGCCGGTCAGCACGTGGACGGGCTGCATGCCCAGACTCAGGACAAATTCAGTCAGTCCGATCACCACGTCGGGATCGCCGAAGATTCCTACTTTCTTGCCGTGAAAGTGGAAGTGGGTATCGGTCATAATGTCTACCAGCTGGCCTCTTTCCTCTTCCAGTTCAGCAGGGATTTCCCGGGCAAACTTGTTGCGCAGGGCTAGGAGCAGTTCGTCTGTGGCTTTGACTCCAATGGGGGTCTTCAGGGTAAGGGCCGGCACTTTGCACTTGCGTTCCAACTGGTTGGCGGGGTCGGCCGAAGCAAAGGTACCTAGGGCCAGGGTGAGCCGGGAATTGCCCGAATCCCTGATATCCTCCACCGTTGCGCCCCCATTTGGATACATCTTGTATTCACCGGTCATGGGCGAATCCACCACCCCGGAAGTATCCGGAAACATGATGAGTTTGATTCCCATCTTTCTGACCAGCCGCTTTATTTCCCTCATATCCCCCGGATTGAGAAAGCCGGGGATGATATTAACCTGTTCTCGCTTGGGCTCCCCGCTGCTCTCGGCCAGATAATTCACCATACCCTTGGTCATGTTGGCAAAGCCTGTGATATGCGAGCCAACATAGCTGGGGGTGTTGGCGTGAATCACCAGCTTGCCGGGCGGAATTTCAGCGGAGCTAAGGATACTGGGGATATCATCCCCGATGGTTTCGGTCAAACAAGTTGTATGGACGGCCATAATGTCCGGGTTATAAATTGCAAATACATTCTTGATAGCAGTCTTCAAATTGGCGCCGCCGCCGAAGACACAGGCCCCTTCGGTAAACGAGCTGGTGGAAGCCATGATTGGGTCCCTGAAAT
Source organism: Bacillota bacterium (assembly GCA_021786555.1). Classification (GTDB taxonomy): domain Bacteria; phylum Bacillota; class Desulfitobacteriia; order Desulfitobacteriales; family JAJXUE01; genus JAJZPO01. The sequence goes on from JAJYNB010000406.1 coordinate 7,515, forward strand.
GTCTGGTCAGGTGCATTCTGTGATAAGAACAGCAGCCCTGCGAACCATGACTGTGCGGCAGGCAATTGTGAATACCCAGGGCGGCATACATGGCGCCGACGGGTTGGCAGGTCTTGGCCGGGTTGATTTTGCCGCCGCTGCGCTCCTTGATCTCTTGCGGTGTACAGTCTAACATCTTTGCGCTCCTCCCTTCGAGTAATCACCTTGGTTTATGCGTTGTGCACAGTCCCCGTCAAGAGGGGTTTGTTTTTCCAGGGCGGGGTGATGAAATTCCAGGTTGGGGTGTTAAAAGCCGCACTCACATCCTCGGCAAACTTAACTGCGCCGTTAAAACCGGCATAGGGGCCGCTGTAGTCGTAGGAATGCAACTGTTTGGCCGGTATGCCCATTTTCTGTACCACATATTTGTCCTTGATGCCTGAAGCAAAGATATCAGGCTTAAAAATGCGGATAAGCTCTTCGGTCTCAAAATGATTGAGGTCATCGACGATGACCGAACCGTCTTTCATGTCAGGTATCAGACCCCGATAGTTGCTCAAGGGTATTTGCTGTTTCAATTGCTCTGCTCTCTCCGCCGGGATTTTCAGACTGAAGAATTTCTCATCTGGGCTAACATGCAGCTCCGGAATATTCTTGCTGTCCGCGTCCGGTTTGATGCCCGGCAGCACTTCCCGTCCTTCATAATCATCCCGGTGGGCAAACTCATATCCAGCGAGCACAGTCTCAATCCCCAATTCTGCGAACAACCCCTGGTAATGGTGCCCGCGGGAACCGCCGACGAAGCAAAAGGCAGTCTTGCCTGCGCACATTTTCCGGTACTGCTCCATTACCGGTTCGATTCTGGCAGCTTCCCGCGCTATTACTTCTTCCGTTTTATTGATTAGTGCCTCATCCCCAAAGTACAGGGCCATGTTGCGCAAGGAGTCGATGGTGTTTTGAATCCCGATAAAGTTGACCTTCAGCCAGGGTGTACCGTATTTGGTTTCCAGCATCCCGGCTATATAGTTGATGGAACGGTGACACTGCACCAGGTTCAGCTCAGCCACATGGGCGTTCTTCAGCTCTTCATAGGAGCCGTCTCCTGTCATTACCGCTATGACATGGTAGCCGATTTCATCCAGCACCCGTTCAATCTCCCAGCCATCACCGCCAATGTTATACTCTCCCAGGATATTGATGGCGTACTTGGCCGAAGCCTCATTCATTTCACCTTGCCCGATTACCCGCTCCATCAGGCCGTTATTGGCGATATGGTGCCCTGCGGATTGGCTGACCCCTTTATAACCCTCACAATTGAAAGACAAGACTTTGACGCCGTGCTTTTGTTCTGCGGCTTTCGCTACCGCGGAAAGGTCATCCCCGATCAGGCCGACAGGACAGGTGGCAGAAATGGTGATAGCTTCAGGCTTGAACACCTCCACAACTTCATCAATCATTTTGGCCAGTTTTTTCTCGCCGCCGAAAACGATGTCGCTTTCCTGCATATCTGTGCTGAAACAGTAGTTCAAGAAGTTTTTCTTTGGGTCCGCCGCCTTGGCTTTATTCCTGCGGGTACCCCAGGAGTAGAAAGCACAACCAACAGGTCCGTGTACAATGTGTACCATATCTTTGATTGGACCCAGCACTACCCCTTTGCAGCCGGCAAATGCGCAGCCGCGGTTAGTGATTATTCCCGGAATCGTTCTGGTGTTGGCTTCGATTTGCTGGCGCTCAGAATCTTTAATCAAAATATGCTGCTTGCGGTTTTTCTTAACTTTTGCCGGGTAGTTGTTAAGTAATCTCTCAAGTTCTTTCGCGTCAAGGGCATAACATATTCTCCCTTCCAATAGCGTTGCCGGGCTGCCCTGAAATTCGAGGTCCGAGGCACGAAGTCCGAGGTCCGAGTCTAAGCCCAAAGTATGACGGTTCGTCCTACCTGCTGCAGTCCCCTGATGGTGCGACAGGCGGCATCGGGTCTGCCCTGCATTCGGGCATTTTCACCCGGTTTTGAATCATTTTTGGGCTCTTAGACTGCCTCTTCGTCTCTTTCGCCGGTTCTCACTCTGACCACCTGGCTCACCGGTAAGACGAAAATCTTGCCATCACCCACATTGCCTGATTTGTTCACAGAAATTATCACGTCTACTACCTTTGCTGCCTCCTGATCCGGAACGGTGATGGAGAGCATGCGTTTTGGAATCAAGCGGCCCCCCTTAAGCAGGCTCTCCAGAACCAGGTCGCGGTTTTCCTCCCTGACCTCTTCGAGCAGGGCCAGGTCTTTCAGCAGCTTGCCCCTGCCCATAACCTTTATGGCAGTGAGGCTGTTAAAACCGGCCTGAACCAGAGCTTCCTTGGTCTGACTCGTCTTGTTCATCCTGATGATCGCTATGATTTCCTTCACCCTGCCACCCCCTAGAGTCCTGCGGTGCCGCTGCTGATGGTGTAAGCGGCGTCCACAGGCAGGACAAATATTTTACCATCCCCAAAGGCGCCCTTCTCCCCAGTTTTGGCGTTGCGCAGGATAATGCTGATCACATCTTCCTTGTCCTCATCCCGCACTACCAGTATTAATAGTTCCTTGGGAATCTCGTCATAGACTACATCCCCCACCATAACACCTCTCTGTTTGCCGCGGCCGACTACATCTACCTTGGTTACGGCCGGGAAACCAGCGTCATTCAACTCTGCCAAAAGATGATTGACCTTTTCGGGCCGCACAATAGCTTTGATCATTAACATAAACGTGCCCCTCCTTAAAACCTCTTTCGCTCGCCTTATTCGAGAATGCCGTAGGACATCATCAGTTCTTCCAGCCGGTCCTGGGTCATAGGCCGGGGGATGACAAACATTTCGTTC
>JAJYNB010000299.1 GCA_021786555.1 Bacillota bacterium
AATCTTGTCGAGCAAGCCGGATTCAATGCCTTTACCCTGGTCCTGAACAGCCAGAACCACATCATTGCCGTCGATGTAAGTTTTTATGGTCAGTTCCCCTCCAGGCTGCATAGCTTCCAACCCGTTGCGGGCCAGATTAAGGATAACCTGTCTTATTTCCTTTTCGCTCAGAGGAAGGGCCGGCACCTGGGCCAGCTGAAGTTTAAGGGTCTTGCTGGCAAACAGTGCGTCAGCTTCAATCAGGGGGGCAATAACATTCACTATCCGATTCAAATCTTGCGATTGCAGCTCTATGGCTTTGTCTTTGGCCAGGGACAGGAATTCGCTGATAATCACGTTAGCCCTGTCAAGTTCCGAAATCATGATATCAAAATATTCCCTGTAACGCAGGAATTCCTCTTTGTCAGTCAACAGTTGCAGAAAGCCGCGCACAGTGGTCATGGGATTGCGGATTTCGTGACCAATACCGGCGGCCATCTCTCCTACCAGATTGAGCCGCTCCAACCGGGCAATATCCTTTTCCATACCCTTGCGCTCGGTGATGTCGCGGGCGATGGTGGAAACCCCTACGATGTCACCAGCCCCATCCTTGATTTGGGACATGGTCAAGGATACATTGATAGGCTTACCGTCCTTGGTCACACTCATTGCTTCGTATTGACTAATCCTCTCCCCTTGCTTTAAACGCTGCCTGATACGCTCCACCTCTGCCTGGTTCCCCTCCGGAACCAGCAGTGAAATGTGGCGGCCAATGGCTTCCCCGGCTGTATAGCCAAAAATCTTTTCGGCGCCCGAATTCCAGCTGATGATTTGCCCTTCCATCGAACCGATAATGGCGTCGCTGGAGGATTCCACAATATAGGCCATACGCAGGAGTCCTGCTTCGGCCGCCTTATGGCCGGTTATTTCAGCCTGCAGAAGTTCATTGGCGATGCTTAACTGGCTGTTGCGCTCTTTAATCAATTCCAGCAATGGATTTAATTCGGGCAGGACTCCTCTGGTCAGGTCGCTGCTGTTGGTGGCCACCGCCCTGGAAAAGCTCTCCAGTTCCCGCTTAAGCCGGGAAAGAAACAGCCAGGACAGGATAAAGATCCCAATTACCAATGCCCCTCCGGTCAGGATAATCTTACTGGCCTGGGCCAGGGCAGCAGCATAGATGTCGCCGGTCTTTATATTGACCCAGCTGTAGCCAATAATCCGGCCGCGGTAATACATGGGGTAACTCAAGGCCAAAACGCGGGCCCCCGGCCAGTTCAGGGACTGGTTGTCCGTAAATAGTTCAGGCTTCCCCGTGGCATAGGGCTCAAAATACTGGTTCGTGTGGGACTTAGCCGCCTCCGGGGGCGGCTCAGGGGACGGGGCAGCGGCCACTACCCTATCCAAATCAACACAATAATATCCCAGTCCCACATCAGGATGTTCCAGGGAGATCTTGTCCAGAATGGGCTGCAGGGCAGCGTTCAGCACCTGGGATTGTTCCTGCTGCGGCCTGCCCGATGCCCCCCGACCGTCCAATATGTTCTGAAACGAGCCGTAAAGGGCTTCAAACTGCAAATCCATTTCTGAAGCCACGCTGAACAGCTGCTCGATCCTTTTCTGCCGCTCCAATTGAAAAAATTGCGCATAGGTCAGCAGGGATAGGGCTGTAACTGGCACGACCAGCAAAAAAGCTATCCACAGGTAGATTCGTTTGGTAATTTGGAGCGGGAAAAACTTCCTGCGCAATTTAGCCAAGAACAACTTGACACCTTCTTTAGAATCCTGTCGCAATAAAATTATAATCCACACGTATTCAAAAATCGTGTCGAAGTCTGGGACGAGCGTAAACTTTTTTTGCAAAGATCACTCAAATTGGAAAGACTTTTCCACCGCCTGGTAGCCAAAGCCGCGCCTGGAGCGGATAAAGCGGGGTTCTGAGGCTTTGTCGCCAAGCTTGCGCCGGATGTTCTTAATGTGGCTTTCCACATCGGTTCCCGGGACCGGCTCCCCTGGATAGGCGGCGCCGGCCAGGCTGTCCCGGCTGACCACCCCCGGCCAGTGGAGCAGGAGATGCTCCAGGATGCGAAATTCCACCGTGGTCAGGTGGATGGGGTTCCCATCCAGGCGGACTTGTTTGGCTATGCGGCAAACACGCAGGCCGGAGCCGGGCCTTTGGCCCCCGTGCTCCTGCCTGCCGGGCCAGAGTGCCGGATCCTCAGCCACCATCTGCCCAAAGACGGCTGTGTCCCCGCGGCCGGGGGTGCGGTCCGCCTGGCTGAGCCAATCTTCTACAACCCGCCGGAAAATAGAGTTGCGCACCAGCAGGCGTCCTTCCGACTCCCGGGCCAGGCCTAAAAGTTTGAGCCGCCGGGCTTGCCTGTAATCGGTCCACACCCCCGCTTGATACCCCATCAAAAGCTCTGGCGACAATTGCAGGCGCAGGCTGCGCAGCAGGGGAATTTCCCGCCGGGCCATCCTATCTCCCGCCCGGGCCGGGTCAAGCCCTAAGGGAAGTTCCTGACGGGCCAGGTAGCTGGTCAGCCAGGGATGACCGGAAGCCAAAGCCCAGATTGTTTCCCAATCCTCATCACCCGCCAGAAAAGCCGCCTCATCCCGGGTAAAATCGGACAGGAACAATTCGTCCAGCGTGTTGAGGCAGGAATTGGCGCCGCTGCTCAACTGCCGCAAGTCCCTGCTCGAAGCCAACACCATGCGCAGGTTCTGCAGGGCGGGAAAGAACCTGCTTTCACTATGCAGGGCAGCAACCATGTTGAAGAACGGTCCGGCAACATCGGAGGCAAGGGCCCCGGCGTCATCCAGCAAGAGCACGCGGCGCCCCCCGCTCCCCGCCAGGAACCGCCGCAGTTCCAGGGCGGTCCCCACCTGGACTCCCGGAGCCATAACACCCGCCACGTAGCTGTATAACCCGGCCAAGTCCAGCCCGGCGCATGCCCTAAGATTAATATAGATAACCCGGTAAGTGGACCGTAGAAACCGTTCCAATTGAGCCAGAAACACCGTCTTGCCGCTCCCTGCGGCAGCATACACCGCCCACCACCGCCCCGATTCCAACCCCTGGGCCAGTTCCTCCAACTCCCGGCGCCTTATTACCTCATTCATCCGTCTGACACCCTGCCCTCCTCCTCGCCGCCGGCCCGTTGGGCCGCCATAACAACCATTGTTTCGGTGATTTGCCGCCTTTCCTGCCCCATCAGTTCCAGGACTTGGCTGGCCAGGTACTGCAGGCGGCGCGGGTTGCCGGCGGCGCAAGCTAAAAGCAAAGCTTTTGTTTTAGCTCCCAGGCTGAACCCGCTTATTTTTTCCAGAGGCAGGAGGAGATCTGCCAGGCCGCGGGGCGCGGGGAGCATATAGTTTGGCCCTGTGCCTTTAACCGGCTGGTGCACCGCCGCCCGCCAGCCGGTTCCCCGCCGGTTGAGAGAGTTCAGCAGTCCTGGGGTCCTGGGGTCATGGAACAGTCCGTCCATTTCATCCAAAAACAGGATCCCTCCCCGCTCTCCCTGGTCTGTGATTCCTCCGATGAGCCGCCGCAGCTCCGCAAAGGTGTAGGCCTGGCAGCAGAGAAACCTGGCCCCGGCCTGATGTGCCGCCCGCGCGAACAGGCTGGTCTTGCCCATGCCCGACCCGCCCACAAGCACCAGGGCAGGAATGGGACTCAGCAGCAGGGATAAATCCTCCTCCCTGCCCACAAACAACCCCTGACCGGCCCCCAGGCAGGCATAGGGGGAAAACCGTGATGGCGGACTTGCAGCTAAGAGCAGTTCCAGCAGGGCTTCAACCGGGCGATCCGACTCCTTTAATACTTGCCAATCCCTCCAGGGCAGCAGGGCTGGGGGCAGCCCATCCCGGAATCTGCACACCAAACCGGGCTGCCAGGCCTCAACCCTGCAGGACAGGCGCCCTGGGCCAAAAAGTTGCGGCAGCAGCACCTGTCCGCTGTCCCAGACCCTGAGGCCTGCCCTGGAAAATACATTGATTATCTCGGCCAGGGCTTCACGGCCCAGCTTCCAGTCAAGGGGCCAATTGGCCATAACGCCTGGCCCGCCGTTTGAAGGCATCTTTGCCGCCCTCCATTATCTCCTGAATCAAGTCCTTTACCCGTGTATTTTCTATGGCGCCCTGGGCTCTCACCCAACCGCGCCTGCCATCGGATTCCAGGATAAAGTTCTGCTCAGCGTCGGCCAGGACCGGAATGTTAGGGTTATGCGTGGCGAAGATAAACTGCCGCCCGTGCTTCATTTCCCGCAGCCTGGTGACAAGGGTTGAACAGACATAGGCATTGTCCAGATTGTCTTCCGGTTGGTCTATAACCAGAGGTCCTTTAGCAGCCAGGAGGAGAACCGGCAGCAGGGCGGTACAGCGCTGCCCTGTGGAAAGCTGCGGCCCGGCCTTCTCTTCCGTTCCCACCTGTAAACATATCCGCACCAGATCAGTCACAGGCAGGGTTTCCAGGTGCTGCAGAGCTTTTCGGCCGCCCAGCAAGACAGTTATACGGCGGCAGCGCTCCGGGGCAAGCCCGGAAAGGCGGATCAGGCCCGCTGTGTCCCCGCAGGCTGTTAATTCGCGCAATTGGGCAGGCTGTACCTTTTCCGCCAGGGCCCGGACTGTCCCCAGGCCCAAATCTCCCAGCCAGCGGCCCAGGAAGTCGCGGTAGGGAAGGGATAATCCCGCTTTTACAATGTCCAGCCTCACCCCGGGGCTTAAAACCGCGTTAATCCTTTGAGCTGCAGCCAGGCGGGCGTTAAAGATTCCCTCCCCCAGGCTTGTCCAATTCTGCAAAAGCTGCCTGCGTGACCTTTCCAGGCCGTTTAATTCACACTCCAGCTGAGCCAGCCGGTCCGCCAGCGGTTCCAGACGGACCAGTTCCGACTGGATGCGCTGCCGCTCCCTGACCAGCTCCCTCACCCGGGAGTCGGCACAGCCCCCCAGCAGGGAACGGTATTCTTCTTCCAGCTGCCTGTGCCGTTCCTCTGCTGCCTGGGCATAACCGGCAAGGTCCTTTTCCGCTTCCTCCCACAGCGTCACCAACCGGTCTGCAGCTGCGGCGGTCCGTTTCAGGGGTTCGGCCAAAATTTCCCACCCTTTGTCCCTGCCGTAGGGAAGTTGGCGCAAGACCCTCTTATGTTGGCGCACCACCTCCTGCATCGCTGCCAGTGTCTGAAGCTCCCTGTCCCTTGATGTTAACCTGGCTTGAATTTCAGCCAGGGGGTAGGACTGGAGTTCAGCCAACCTCTGGAGTAAAACCTCCTTACCCTCCAGCTGCTCCTGCAGTTCAACCAGACAGTCGTCCAGTTCTTCCAGTCTGGCCCCGTTTTCCGCCAAGGCCTGCCCAAGGCTGTTATGCTCTCTGATAAGCTGGGCTGAATCCCACAGGCTGTCCAACAGCCGGAGCTGGAATCCGGGTTCCAGCATAACCCGTTCAATCTCCCCCTGACCAAAAAACAGGCTGTGAGCCCCGGAATCGGACTTTACCGGCCGCCCCAGGCTGTCAAAGGCTTTGCCCGGCTCATGGGCCCGGCGGCGCAGGGAATAGTGCTCGCCGGCTTCATCCAGGATATCCACTTGCACTTCCCCCGACCCCAGCAGTTGATTAATTCCCTCTCCGGCCGGCATGCCCAAAGCAAAGGACAGCAGTTTTAGCAGGGTGGTTTTACCCGTTCCGCGGGCGCCGATGAGGCAGTTCAGGCCTGGATTAAACAGGAATTCCTGGTCGGCCAGAAAACCGCCGCTTACCCGCAGGCTGAGGATGCGGGGATAACGCGGGGCCTTGGACCCCGTCCCCTGGGCAACCCGCGCCTTGGGGTCCTGCAGGGCAAACTTCAAACTGGCAAAGTCCAGCCTTTCCATTTTGATCAGGGTAGAAGCTCTTCCTATCTCCTGCGGCCGCTGGGCATTGCTGCCCCAGATTCCTGCCTGTTCCCACCCCGGGTCCCCGCCGCCCAAATCGAGCAGCGAGGCCGGCCAGTCCAAACCCTGGATATACCCCCGCTGGTTGAGGTCCACACCTGCCATAATACCCTCAGGGCTTCCCGGTTCGGTCCAGAGCACAATACCATCGAATTTCGCCACAACCCGAGCAATGCTGTTCAGTGAAGAGGTCAGGACGAAACCTTCGTCCCCGCGCGCCTCCGGCTTCACTCCAATTTCCCACAAAAACAGCATCAGTTCCTCTGGGCTCTGGTCCGGGTCCAGGAGCACCAGCATGCGGATACCGCCGTAACCGGCCGGAACTTTTAACTCCACACCGGGAAACAGGACAGGCCCCTTTCCTTCCCTGAATTCCAGTAAGTGGAGGTACCCCTCAAAAGTGTTGTGGTCCGCTACAACCATAAAATCCAAACCATTTGCCGCACCCAACAGGTCCTGCGCCGATACACCGCTTTCCTGGTAACAGCGGGAAAAAGGGGTATGGACGTGAAAATCTCCTCTGTACCAGTCCAAACCGCCAAAACTCAGGCCCATATAATCACTCCAAACACATGTTCTCTAAAACATATGTTTGCTACTGAGTTGGAAAATCCTGCTTGTTAGGAAATAATTTTCGGTTAGGAATTCAGGAGTCAGAATTCAGAATGCTTTGAGACGTAAACCGGTCTCTCATTCTGACCCAAACTCCTGACTCCTGAATAGGATAACAGGGACGGTTCTTCCGTCCTAGCAAATCTTGATGAATTCTGTCGGTTGACAGGAGTGTCAAGGGGACTGTCCCCCTGACACTGGGAATTCTCCCCCTGACACTGGGAATTCAGGAGTCAGGAGTCAGAATTCAGAATGCTTTGAGACGTAAACCGGTCTCTCATTCTGACCCAAACTCCTGACCAAAAGGCTTAGCCGGGAGTGTCAAGGGGACTGTCCCCCTGACACTCCTGACTTCTGAATTCTGACTTCTGAATTCTATTTCTTCTGATAGGCGTGAAAGAAGTCGTGGGCAAAGTTGGAACCTTTGCCAATCACCAGGCCCATCACAACCATGCCGAGCCAGGGATAGGAGAACTTTATCCCCATCAGCTGCATAGCGTCCAGGCCCGCCCCGAAAGCAAAGAGCAAACCGCAGCCCAGACTGATCAATTCCAGGGTAAAAGGCCGGAAACTGTCCGGCAGGAAAGGAATCTTGTAAATCAGGTCCTTGAGCACCTGTACCACTTTTTCTACCGCCACCGCCAGGACAAACACCGCTGCAATTCCGTTCACAGCTTCCCACTCCTCAACTGCACCAGAGCTTTAGTTCATAATATGAGCCGGCTGGTACGGGGGGTGAAAAAAATAGAAAAGCAGTGTGCCTGTTGGTGATCCAATTGGCACGCTGCTTGGGTTTTCATCCGCTGTGCTCATTTCAGCCCGTGTATTCCGGCCGTTTGTGATAAAATCATCGCTCAAGAGGAATGCTCCAGGATTTTGCGGGGTCTTAAGACGGCAATTTTACGGTGAGACCAATCAGCACCGCAATGGTGTTGTTGAGGGCGTGCAAGGCCATGCCGGGGTACAGGGAGCGGTATTTCTCATAGAGCAGGGCCAAAGCTATGCCCAGAAAAAAGCGGGGAACAAAGCCCCAGAGCTGCATATGAATACCGGAAAAAACCGCTGCGCTGATCAGGGCGGACAACCACGGCGCCAATTTACTGCGCAGGGAGTTGTAGATAACACCCCGGAAAAAGGTTTCCTCGAGCACCGGCGCTATGATTACCGCCAACAGCAGGGTAAGCGCAACGGACAGGGGATCCTGCCGGGTAAACAGGTAGTCATAGACGTTCTGAACCGGCGGTTTCAACCCTTTAAGCACGATAAACAGACCGTAGATTATATCCGCCACAAGCACGCTGGCGTAAGCGGCAAAAGCTGACAACAGCAGAGAGCCAAACGGAACGCGCCGGTAACCCAAGACGCTTAAACCAAAGCCGCGCCCCAATATAAGACCGGTCAGTGTTAAGGCAATAGACCCCTGAATCAAAAATCCGCCCAAGTAAGTCAGAGTTACCTTGCTTAAATAAGGGCTAAGGAAGCTGACGACCAAAGATATGATCAGCCAGAGCAACATAAATGCCGCAAAGACCAGCAGAGCATCGATGAGACCCGGCGCTTTGCCGCGGCCGGCCGGAAGAGTGTCCTGCCCTTCCGGTAGGCCCTGAGATTCTGTTTGTGTTAAGTCAGCCGGTTTACCCTGCCTCGATCCGGACCCGTCTCCCTGATTCTCACTCAACCTTTATGCTCCTCTCCTACGCTCTCCAGCCTGGTTTTATTCCTGCAGCAAGACTTACTCCTCCAGAGCCGGAAACTGATCTTTTCTGTCCCGTGCAATGCGCCAAACCAGCAGGATCAGGGCCAGCACCACTGCGCCGATACTGCTCCATTGTGCAGCGGTCCAGCCAAACAGGAAGCGCGGGCTGTCTCCCCGCAGGTACTCCAGGAAAAACCTGGCCAGGTTATACACAGCCGCATAAGTAAGAAATATTACGCCAGACGGCAATTTCTTCAGCCGCATCCCCACCAAAATCGCAAACAGGATGACGTCAAATTGTCCCTCCCACACTTCTGCCGGCCATAGGGGCTGGTTCCCAAAAGTATCCCGGGCAATGGTCCCTACAGGATAAAGGATGCCAAAGTCACCGCCCGTTGGGCCGCCAAAGGCGTCCCCGTTCATCAGGTTGGCGTCCCGTCCTATAGCCTGGGCCAGAATCAGGCCAGGGGCCATTAGGTCAGCCAGCTCCCAGAAAGGAAGCTTTTTCTTCCAGACATAGAACCCTCCCAGCAGCAGCGCGCCCACTACACCCCCCTGGATAGACAGGCCGCCGTGCCAGATGGCAGGTATTTCCGACAGGTGCTGCCGGTAAAAATCCCAGTCGAAGAAGAAAACCTGCCAAATCCTGGCTCCAATCAGGCCCCCTACCAACAACAGGAGGGCCAGGTCCCAGATGTTCTCTGTGTACTCTTCCTTCCCTTCAGCCTTGACAAAATACAATGTCACCAGCACTCCCAGGAAAAAGGCCAGCACAAACAAAGTACTGTAAGCACGAATCGGGAAATTGCCGATAAAAAACCAATACTGATGCATACAAATCCTCCTTGCCCAATACCCTTGGGGCGATATCCTCCAGCTATTATAGCATGCCCCGGACGCGCTTGCCAAAACAGAGGTCGGAGATCCGAGATCCGAAGTCCGAGGTCCGAGGTCCGAGGTCCGAGTCACCCGGCCTGAGTCACTTGAGGACGGTTCCTTAGTGACTCACTTTTGAGCCACTCGGGGACGGTCCTTTGCTGTGACTAACCTCTTTTACGTTAATGGCGCCGCGGGACGGTCACTTGGGGACGGTCCCCGACCGACTGACATTTAGTGCCTTAATGTCGCCCTGCGCCGGTATGTGAGGATTGGTTATAGATTTCTTTTAAGTGCTCAGCCAGAAGGATTTCCAGTACCTGGCGCCTGTCGGAGGTACCAAATTCCTGCCGTGCTGCGGCCGCTGTGATCATGGCGTCCAGAATATTGGCGCCTAGAGAGCGTTCACCCACGGTAAGGCCCAGGGCTATAACTTGTTTTGCCCCCCGGTTAAACAATTCTGCCCGGTCCTGGCCTGTTAAGGTGCTGGTAATCACAGTTTTTCCTGTCAAATCCTGCGGCATGCGTCTGTTGAATAAGTGGAAATCACCGGCAATCACATCAGCCGAACTCACAATCCCGTTCCAGCCTCGTTTCCTGTTCTCTTGTTTCTTCCCCACCGGATAGAGGTACTTCAGGGGCAAGCGGGAGAGCAGTGGCATGGTCACAACCGCGACAGCCGCAAAAGTTGCAAGGGGCAGGAGCAGGGGAAGTTTTAGGGCCAGCAGGGCGTCCCCCGCCAACACGCGGGCCCCGCACTGCTGCAGGCAGGAGGCCAGGGGGTAACGGTCCAGCACCGAGGTAATCAGCACCCTATGCCCCTCAACTTCGAGCTCGCCCCGGGCCAGCAGCTCTCTGACCAGGCGAGGTTCCCAAGACTCTTTGACAAGGGAACCGTCCACTACCGGGGTAAAGCGGGCGGACTTTGCCAGCTCCCAGCCTTCTTTAATTGGATACCGGTGTTTGCCAAGGACGTAGGCTAGGTTGACTCCCCCCAAGCCGATCCCGTCTACCTGGCCGTCCAGTTTTTTAATTAGGTCTACAGCGCTCCTGACGCACCCGTCAGTGCCCACCCGCTCAACAACAAAGTTTACCCCGGCCGCAGAAAAGCTGCCGGAGAAATTGCGTTGCGAGGAACCCAGGCTGATTCCACTGACCCGGACCGTTTTTCCCATGTCCGACCCCTTTCCCTTAAGCAAAA
>JAJYNB010000099.1 GCA_021786555.1 Bacillota bacterium
AATTTGGGCCAACAAGGCCGGGGGGAGTTATTGGTCCTGGAGTCCGGCGGAAATGTTGGGAATACATGAGCGGCACGGTTTACCCGCTATCCGGTACCGAGTGAATGAAACGGGGTGCGACTGCACCTCGTTTCATGTTATCTTTTAGGCCATAGCGGACTCGCGTATTAGAGTCAGAAGAAGTCACACGCATTCGCGCTATGATGCAGTTGTGTTTAAACACTTTCCCGCATAACCAATACTATTGCAAGCAAGGGAAATTGTGCTAAAATAGGGACAGCAAAGGAGCAGGATTTAGCGTGGAGAAACTGAATATCGCAATTGACGGCCCGGCAGGCGCCGGCAAGAGCACCGTAGCCCGTAAAGTTGCAGTTGAACTTGGTTTAACCTATATCGATACCGGCGCCATGTACCGCGCGCTAACCTGGAAGGCCCTGGAGCAGGGTATAGATTTAAATGACGAGGTCAGCGTTGGCAAATTGGCGTATTCAACTAAGATTCGTCTAATCAGGTCGTTAGAAGGTTCTCTGCGGGTAGAGTGTGACGGTTTGGATATTACCGACAAGATTCGCGAACCTGCTGTTTCCGGCGTGGTATCCACGGTGGCCGCCTATCCTGCAGTCAGGAAAAGGATGGTGGAAATGCAGCTAGCAATGGCTGCCCGGGGCGGAGTGATAATGGACGGCCGTGACATTGGCACCCAAGTGCTGCCGCACGCCAAATTCAAGTTCTTTCTCACGGCGTCTCTGGCTGAACGTGCCAGACGACGCTGGCTGGAGTTGGTGAGCCTTGGTTTTAATCCGGACCTGCAGGAATTGGTAGCACAAATCTCAGCCCGGGACAAGCAGGACGAAAACCGCGAGACCGCTCCCCTGACAGTTGCCCCAGACGCTGCCGTGATCGATACAGGGGGACTAAGCGTTGATGAAGTGGTAAATAAAATCGTGGGCTTGGTCACCGGGAACAGTGAGTGACAATAAAGGAGTCATAATTCAGGAGACAGAATACTATTTCTCGGGTCATTCTGACTCCTGACTCCTGACTCCTGAATTCCTGGAGACATTTCTCCTCAACCTTTGCAGGAATTGTGTTGAAGTTGGGCGAAATTATTAATCTACGCTGCCTAGGCAATTGTATAATAAGCAGAGGTACAATAAACAATAGTCTAACAAGGGGGTTAGGCTTTTTGGAAGTATTGCTCGCCCGCAAAGCCGGCTTTTGCTTTGGAGTTAAGCGGGCCATTGATGTAGCGGAGAAGGCAGCCCAGGACGGGCCGGCCGCTAGCTACGGTCCCCTGATTCATAACCGTCAGGTGGTCGAACGTCTGGAACAAACCGGTCTGCGGACTGTGGATGACCTGCGGCAATGCTCAGGCAAAGTAGTTGTGAGATCCCATGGAGTGGGGCCTGACACTTACGACCGGATCAAAGAGTTGGACCTGGAACTTATTGATGCCACCTGTCCTTTCGTTCAGAAAGCCCAGCGCCTGGCCCAGGAGTCTGAGCATCAAGGGCGTAAGGTAGTGATAGTTGGTGACCGCAACCATCCGGAGGTGCAGGGTATCCTCGGCTGGACCAATCAGCGGGGAATAGTGGTGGAGAGCCCAGCGGAGGCGGAGAAATTGCCGCTTTTAGGCCCAGCAGCTGTGCTGGCTCAAACCACTCAACCCCTGGAGAACTTCCTGGGGGTAGTTGAGGTTTTGAGGCGGAAAAATTCCGATGTGGTAGAACATAGCACGATTTGCAGCGCTACGAGCGAGCGCCAGGAAGCTGCCCGGGTTTTAGCCAGGCAGGTTGAAGTAATGATTGTAGCCGGAGGCAGGGATAGCTCCAACACGAAAAAACTGGTAAAGCTGTGCGCCGCTGCGGGCACACCAACTTACCAGGTTGAGAGTGCGTCTGACCTAAATCAACACTGGTTTGTGGGGGTAAACAGGGCCGGACTCACTGCCGGAGCTTCCACACCAGATTGGATAATAGAGGAGGTTTTCAGAAAAATGTCTGAAATTAACGTTCCCGGTGAAAGTGAAACCCAAGAGCAGCAGGATAATGACTTTGAAGATATGGCCAGTTGGGAACGGTCGCTCCAAGATCTGCGGAAAGGCCAGGTTGTTAAAGGTATAGTGGTGAGGATAACCTCCGATGAGGTTTTGGTAGACATACACAGCAAGTCGGAGGGTATTATTCCACGCAATGAATTGGCAGTAAGAACACCTACTCATCCGGGTGAAGTGTTGAGCATAGGCGACGAAGTGAATGTTATGATCTTGAGGGTGGAAAACGAAGACGGCTATCCGGTCCTGTCAAAACGGCGTGCTGACCAATTCGCGGTCATTGACAGCATAGAGGATGCCTATGACAGCAGCAGGGAACTGAATGCCAAGGTTGTCGAAGTAGTCAAGGGAGGCCTGCTGGTGGACATCGGCATGCGGGGCTTTGTGCCTGCGTCCCAAATCCAACGGGGTTTTGTGGAAGACTTGGGGCAGTTTGTGGGTAAGAATTTGCGTTTACGGGTCCTGGAATTTGACCGTCAGAAAAATAAAGTAGTGCTGTCCCAGAAAGTTATCCTGGAAGAAGAGGCAAAAAGTGCCAGGGAAACGCTTTGGACTACCCTGGCGGAAGGCCAGGTAGTGCAAGGAACAGTGCGTCGTTTGACAAACTTCGGCGCTTTCGTTGACATAGGCGGAACGGACGGTTTGCTGCATGTTTCCGACATGAGTTACAGCAGGGTCAAACATCCGTCAGAAATAGTTAAGGAAGGCGATGAAATCCAGGTTGTTGTTCTAAAACTTGACCGCGAGCATCAGAAAGTTTCGCTTGGCCTGAAGCAGATCAAGCCCAGCCCATGGGAGAGCGCCGGCGAGAACTATCCTGTTGGGGCCGTAGTTGAAGGGACAGTGGCAAGACTGGCGCCCTTTGGAGCGTTTGTCAAGCTGGAAGACGGTGTGGACGGTCTGATTCACATTTCCCAACTTGCGGATAAGCGGGTAATCAAGCCTGAGGAAGTTGTCGAGGTTGGACAAACGGTACAGGCCAAAGTCATAGAATGCAAGCCGCTGGAAAAAAGAATCAGTCTAAGTCTGAAGGACGTAAGACCTGACAAAGAGCAAGAAGAAGTGGCTCAAGCTCTGCAAAACCAGCAGGACGACCTGGGCGCCACCATCGGCGAAGCCCTGGGCCGCCCAGCCGGAGAGAAGACCGAGTAGAATAGTGAAGGCAGTGGATTTTGCTGACTGCCGGTAGTATAATGAATCAATAAATCGCCAGCATGCGTTGAACGGGAATAGTAGGACAGGGAAGATGCCAGAGAGCCGGGCCATGGTGGAAACCCGGTATCCGGAACTGTCACGAATGGACCCGGGAGCAGCCAGCCGAACGGAGTAGGATTGGCCGGAACTCCCCGTTAACGGAGGGGCGGGAGTGTTATTCCTGCCAAGAGATGAGCTGTCTTACAGCTAACAAGGGTGGTACCGCGGGAAACTCCTCGTCCCTTTTACGGGACAAGGAGTTTTTATATCAGCAGAATTCAGAACTCAGAATTCAGAAGTCAGAATGAGAGAGCGGAGGGTTCTGAAGTATTCTGACTCCTGACTTCTGAATTCCGACCGGTAAAACATGCTTTAAAGGAGAGAGTAAAATGAACCGAGTATTTTCAGGGGTTCAACCCACCGGAGATATTCATATCGGCAACTACCTGGGCGCCATTCGCAACTTTGTCAAATTGCAGGATGAAGCCGATTGTTTTTTCTGTGTCGTAGACCTCCACGCAGTCACTGTACCCCAGGACCCCAAGATTCTGCGCCAAAAAACTCTGGAAGTGGCAACCCTTTATTTTGCAGTGGGCATAGACCCGCAGAAATCAACGGTCTTCGTTCAATCCGCTGTTCCTGCCCACGCCGAACTTGCCTGGATGCTGCAATGCATTACCTATTTTGGCGAACTGGGGAGGATGACCCAGTTTAAAGACAAGAGCGGTGGGAAGGAAAATGTCAGCGTCGGCCTGTTTACCTATCCTACTCTTATGGCTGCCGACATCCTGCTGTATCAGACAGACGTGGTTCCCGTGGGCCAGGACCAAAAGCAGCACCTGGAGCTTTCCCGTGATTTGGCTCAGCGTTTTAACCAGCGCTATGGGGAGACTTTCCGCGTACCTGAACCTTTCATAGGGGAGATCGGAGCCAAGGTCATGGCACTGGACGACCCGGCCAAGAAAATGAGCAAGAGCGCCGGCAATCCCAATAACCGGATAGACCTGCTGGACGATGCCAGGACAGTACAAAAAAAGATTGCCCGGGCTGTTACGGACTCGGGCAGTGAAGTGCGCTATGCGCCGGAAGATAAGCCTGGAATCGCCAACTTGATGTCTATTTACAGTTCTCTGTCCGGAGAAACCATGGTACAGATTGAAGAACGCTACCAGGGTAAAGGCTACGGTAATTTTAAGGGTGATCTAACCGAGCTGCTTAACGCTGAACTGGGCGGAATCCAGTCCCGCTACCAAGAACTGCAGGAGTCGGGCAAAGTGTTGCAGTTCTTAGAGGAGGGGGCAGCAAGAGCCTTGGCAGTGGCGGAAAGGACCTTAAATGTGGTCAAGGAAAGGATGGGATTTAAGTATTTCTAGCCGGCCGGGGGCAAGAAGCAATTATAAACTGAGTGCGGTAAAATATTTCGTAATCTTTGCATGAAGAGAATAGTATTTTAGGTTTGAATTGTAGGAATTTAAATAATGGCGTCGAAACTATTAATATCAGGAAGTAGCCGTTCTAAACCTATTCTTTGCGGCAAGGTGTAGCAACTGATGTTAGCTGATAATCATTCCCCCAAAAAAACATCTACCTGGCTCAATGCCGGCTCTGTGCGTTGGCTGGTAGTTTGCTGTCTAATTTGGCTGGGTTTGGGGTATTTCTCGTCCTGCATCATGGACCGGCAAACTGCGGATGCCTTTGGTCATAATACCGCTCAGGTGGTGACAGCTTTGATCTACCAGAATGTAAGTGCCAACGATTTTGCGCAGGGATTCGGGCCCGAACTGATCAATAAACTTGACTCCAGGTTTGGCCCGCAGTTTTTGAATACTTACCAAATCAGGTCCATTGAGCTTTGTGACTCTGCAGGCAAGGTCTTGTATGCTACAGACAAAACCAATATCGGCAAGTATGAGACTGAAAACCTGGCTAAAATCAGTCAGAGCTGGCTGGCGGCTTTTGAGGAGGACGGCTTATCCATACATTCTCCTGTCAAGTTCGCTGACCTTACAGGAAATCCAGGCAGTGTGGAAATATCTCTTGCTTCAGGCGAATGGGACAAATTAATATGGAACATGCGCCTGATAAACTGGGCCTTTATTGCTGCCAGCGCGCTTCTGATGCTGGCTGCCATCTATGTTCTGATTAGCCGGGCAACGGTTACAATTGAGACTAAGGATGAAGTCATGGAAGACTTAAACAACCGCCTGGCAGAAAGCAATGCCCACTTGTCCCAGACCAGCGCCGGCACAGTGTCCGCCTTACTCGCGGCTTTGGACGCCAAGGACCGCTATACCGCCAGACATTCCTCCAATGTGGCTAGTTACGCTGTGAAAATAGGAGTCAGGATGGGAATTACCCCGGCAGATTTAGAACTCCTGCAGACTGCTGCCATCCTGCATGACATCGGCAAAATAGGTATCCCGGAACATATTTTGAATAAACGCGGTTCCTTGGACGACAGGGAATTTACTTTGGTGCAGAAACATTCTGAACTGGGCTCCCAAATAGTGGAGTTTGTTTACCTGCTGAAAGAGGCGGCCGATATAATCCTCTTTCACCATGAACGTTTTGGAGGAGGGGGTTATCCAAAAGGATTAACGGGAGATGAGATCCCCCTGCCTTCTCGTATCCTGGCGGTTGCTGACGTATATGATGCTCTGACGACGGACCGGCCTTACCGCTCAGCCGTGCCGAGTGAAAAGGCCAAACAAGTGCTGATGGAGGGAAGGGGTTCCCAGTTTGACCCGGCGGTGGTCGACGCGTTTTTGCAGGTGATCGAGGATAAAACCGCAGCCTGAGCCCTGGGATTACCAGGTCAGGACTTCAGGGCTGCGGTTGCTTGAACCGCATGGGTGATTATGTTATCCTGATAGCGAGACAATAACTGAGGTAATATCCATGCGCCAATCCCGCAAGCTTGAACATATTAAATATGCCCTTGAACTTGCCGATGGGCCGCTGCCTACCGGCTTGTCTGATATTAGGCTGGTTCATAACGCTATACCGGAACTGAACAACGAAGATATCGACCTTCAAGTTCGGGTCTTTGATCGCTCCTTAGAGGCCCCGCTGCTGATCAACGCCATCACCGGGGGCAACCCGGGTGTATTGGAAATCAACCGCCTACTGGCCCGGGCCGCCAGCGCTGCAGGGGTGGGCATGGCAGTGGGCTCCCAGACGGGAGCTTTACTTGACGCTGAATTGGCAGGGTCTTTTGAGGTGGTGCGGCAGGAGAATCCAGCCGGTCTGGTGATAGCCAATGTTGGCGCAATGGTTGACGCGTCTCAAGCGCTGCGGGCGGTTGAAATGGTCGAGGCCAACGCCCTGCAGGTCCATTTGAATGTCGCCCAGGAACTTGCCATGGCCGAAGGGGACCGGGCCTTCCGAGGCGCACTGGAAAACATTGCAAAGCTGGTTGCTGCAAGTCCGGTACCGGTGATTGTTAAAGAAGTCGGATTTGGCATTTCAGGTGAGGTTGCCAGAGTGTTACAGGGCCTGGGAGTAACCTGGATTGATATAGGCGGGGCCGGCGGGACCAATTTTGCTGCTATTGAACATTGCCGCAAAGCAGTATCGCCTGTGCCGGAAGATTGGGGTATTCCAACGGCTGCCAGTTTGGCGGAGGTTGTTGCCGCCTGTCCCGGCTGCAGCATAATTGCTTCAGGAGGACTTCGCACCCCGCAGGATGCGGTTAAATCCCTGGCTTTGGGAGCTTCTCTGGCAGGCATCGCAGGCTTGTGGCTGAAAATCTTGCTGCAGCAATCTTATGCCGGACTGGTTGCAGAGTTGGACCGGTTCAAACAGGGCTTAAGCTGCCTGATGCTGCTGCTGGGTGCCCGGAATGTATCTGATCTGTGCCGGGTTCCCCTGGTTATTACCGGCTTCTCGGGCGAATACCTGAGGCAGAGGGGGGTTGAAACAGGGCAATGGGCACAAAGGTCATAACTCCGCGTACCGTCGGCTCCCCTGACTTCATGCTTATCCTGACTACATTGGCCCTGCTTTCCCTGGGCATTGTCATGGTTTTTAGTTCGAGTGTGGGCTATCAGGTAGGCTACGTGGGGACTACAGATGTTTTCAAATTTCTCAAAGCCCAGGCTGAATGGGCGATTATTGGCATTTTCGCCATGATTTTGCTGATGAATGTCGATCACAAGCTATATAAAAGATATGCACCGGTGATTATGCTCTTTGGCCTGATAGCTCTGGTTCTGGTCTTTGTTCCCAGACTGGGCCTTGTGCAAAGGGGATCGGCCCGTTGGCTTAAGCTGGGCCCTTTTACTATGCAGCCTTCTGAAACCATCAAGCTGGCTTTGTCCATTTTTTTAGCGGCTATCCTTGCCGGCAGGAAGTTAAAGAGCTTTAAGGACATTTTGCTGCCTCTGGGCGCCATAGGTGTTTGCGCCCTATTGGTGGTTAAACAACCGGATTTGGGTACTACCCTGGTCATCGTCTTCACAGCTGTCAGCATGCTGTTTACCGCCGGCATGCGGTCCAAGCACTTTCTGGTTATTTTGGGTGTTGGCGTCGCGGCCCTGGCATTGGTAATCAACAAGACCCAATACATGCTGGAACGGATTCAGGTCTGGCTCGATCCCTGGGCCTTTGCGCAAGGTAAGGGCTATCAAACGGTTAATGCCCTGTTGGCTTTAGGTTCCGGCGGAGTGTTCGGTGCCGGTTTGGGTAGAGGAATGCAAAAATTTGGTCATGTGCCCGAAAACCATACGGATATGATTTTTGCCATTATCGGCGAAGAATTAGGTCTGATTGGTACTGCCGGCGTAATTTTGCTGTTTGTTCTGTTTGTTTGGCGCGGATTGTCCCTGGCTTCACACCTAAAAGACCCTTTTTCCCGCTACTTGGCTGTGGGTATAACCTGTATGATCGGGTTTCAGGCATTGATTAATCTAGGAGTGGTAACCGGTCTGCTGCCGGTAACGGGGGTGACCTTACCCTTCATCAGCTACGGGGGCAGTTCCCTTACTTTGAATTTGGCAGGGGTAGGAATATTGTTGAATATATCCCGTTACTCGCAGCGGGACAGGCGAGCACAGCTTAACAGGGCCGCAAAAACTTTGGACAGTGTCAGCTAAACCGGCGTCAGCCGGTTTTTTGTTTGGGCGTAATATTCCGCGTCTCCAGTGGAACACTAGATTGTGATTGCTAAGTGCTTGGAGGGAGTCGGAAAATGGATTTCCCACTTGGTTCGTTGGCTGCCTTGGTGTGCCTCATTTTGATTGCCAGCGGTTTGGTAAGGTTTGAAACTGCAAGATATAAGGTGCTGGTTTTAGGGTTAGCGGGTGTGTTGGCGGGGAGCTTTTTGGTAATACCCCTGCCAGCCCCTAAAGGGGTTCAAGTCCTGCTGAATGCGGGCCACAGCCTGATTCCGGTTTTAATAGCCGCTGCTTTTTGGCTGGAGGCTCCGGCAGAAGATAAGTACAGGGCCAGTCTGGGCACTCTGGCCATCTGCATAATCGTTTATTGCCTTGCAGCTTTGCTCGACCTGGAACCCGGTCTTTTGCGCTATCCCCTGATTTTTTCCGTGCCAATTGCAGCGGTTATCGCACTGCTCCTCGGCCGTACTGTTTATGCCGCCAGCTTGGGCATCGTTGGGGGCTGTACCCTGGTAGTCTTGATCCGCTACTTTGAGACAACCTTTACCTTGCAGGTCAAGGCGTTCCTGGAACTTCCCGGCGACCTTATCTGGAACACCATGAGCCTCTCTGTCCTGACCACCTCAGTCTTGATTCAAGCAGTTGAGCGTATAAAATTGCTGTCGGGAAACCGTTGGAAAACAAAGGAGGCAGAGGGTCCTGCGGCGGAAGCTCCGCCAAGCGCACCCGATGGAACGGAGCAGAGTGAAGAGCTCATACCTTTGGAATAACCTGGGCAGGGCCTTATAATCTATTGTTTGGGGGCAGTAGGCATGAAAATAATTTATAACTGTTATGGCGGCTCTCACTCCTCTGTGACCGCAGCTGCGATTCACCTGGGGCTCGTCAATTGTGACCAAACCCCTTGCGCCAAGGAATTGTGGAAGCTGCCGCATTACGACGCACAAGTCAAAAAAGATCATGGTACCTTGTTTTTTATGGGTACGGACCAACTGGGACATCAGTTATATGTGGCGGGCAGGCGGAGCATGGCTAAACCCATGATCCGTGCCTTAGCCGGCATCGCTAAAGTTTTCGGCATACCACAGGAAGATTTTCAACTGGTAAACCCGATGCCCTATGTGAACCTGGCTATGGTAATCGGCGGGTTTACTTCGCGCCGTCTAGGCCTGGCCCCTTTGGGCAAGCCTGTTGTAACCTGGGGTACAAGACTAGCCTTTCCCCAGTTGGCAAAGTTGGTGAGCCAGGTTAAGAGCGGATTGGGTGCGGCAACGCAGATTAGTTTTAAGCCTAGAGATATCAGAGTAGTAGTCTATTGTGATTATACGGGTGACCAGCAAGCAGCTTTTGCTGCGGCGAAGCATTTGGGAAAGGACTGGCGCAAGGTGTCGTTTGAAAAGGTGCCGGCTGGTACCCTCCGCTTCTGGGGCAGGGACTCCGGCGGCAGCCAAGTGTTTACTCTGGGTGTCCTTTACGAAAACGAACTTATTCCCAAGATAATCAGGGAATTTGCCAAACTCTACTGTATCCCTGACGACAATCTTATCCTGACGGACCTTACCCCCCTTGGCAAGGTTTCGTTTGGAGTTGGGGCCCTGCTTGAGCGGCTGTTGCATTTGACGTGGTTGGGAAAGATCTGGACCAGCTTTTCCGCTGAACAAAGGCTGGACAGGATTGAGCAGGTGGTGGAGCAGGTAAAAAAACAACTGGCTGATTCCGCGAAAAAAACTGCAAGACCCGCTGGCCCTGAACTCCGCGGCACTTCCGCCAGGCTTAAAATCTAACGTAGTCAGCATAAAAACTTCTCAAGAAAGAACCGACCATAATTGACT
>JAJYNB010000252.1 GCA_021786555.1 Bacillota bacterium
GCGCATTTCCCTGCCAAGGCTGAGACATGCATGTTCAGTCTCAGCCTCTCTAGGACTAGGACCGCGCTAGACTCGACCCTCTATTGGGCTTGCGCGGTCCGTCGCAGCACCCCGTGTTCGATATACTCGGCTAAAGTTGCCGAGTATATACTTTCCTGAGGTAAAAGTAAACACAGCCCTGCAAGCAGGACTGTGGAAGAAAGCAATTCCATATAGGTAATAAGCAAATGATCGACGGTAAAAGTATATGCGGACCGAAACCTGGGCCACAACAGCACACCGGCTGTGTTATTCTTTCCCAGTGCGTTTTGAGTCCTGTCCCCGACGTCGGACATTGAACCTCAGACTTCGGACTTCGGACTTCGGACCTCGGTTCAGTCCTCCAAAGTAGACAGGTCGCCGCCGGGCAGGCCCAGTTCCTGGGCCTTTAGCACGCGGCGTAAAATCTTGCCGCTCCGGGTGCGGGGCAGAGCCGGGCGTGCTTCCATTTCCCGGGGAACCAGGTGGGAGCCGAGCCTGCTTTCGATGAATTTCTGCAGTTCGGACTTCAGTTGTGAAGACCAACTGTAACCGGGCCGCAGGACGATAAAGGCTTTGATAATCTCGCCCCATAGCGGGTCAGGCTTGCCAATCACTCCGGCTTCCAGCACCGCCGGGTGCTCAGCCAATTTGTTTTCGACCTCAAAGGGCCCCAGGCGCTCCCCTGCCGTTTTTATCATGTCATCCACCCGGCCCTGAAACCAGAAATACCCGTCGGCATCGCGATATGCCAGGTCTCCGGTAAGGTACCACGGCGGCAGGCGGAAATATTCACTGTACTTTTCCTCGTCCTTCCATATCCCCCGCATCATGGCCGGCCATCCCGCCCGAATCCCTAACTGGCCTACCTCCAGAGGGGGGAGTTCCCTGCCTTGTTCATCAATCACGGCTGCATAGATCCCGGGTATGGGCCTGCCCATGGAGCCGGGTTTGACGGCAAGGCAGCGGAAGTTGCTGATTAGCTGCCCACCTGTTTCGGTCATCCACCAGGTGTCACAAATCCTCAGGCCAAAGGCGTTACCGCTCCAGCGGATGACCATTGGATTCAAAGCCTCTCCCACAGTGGCAATATGACGCAGCTCTTTCAGATTGTAGCGCTGAGCGGGGTTAGCTGGGCCAAAATTCATCAGTTTGCGCAGGGCTGTAGGTGTAGTATACCAGACATTGACCCTGTACCTGGCCAGGACCTCATACCATTTTTCCGCATTAAACTCGCCATAATAGATGACGCTGGTGACCCCCAGCAAAAGGGGCGCCCAAATGCCGTAGGAGATGCCCGGAACCCAGCTGGGTTCCGATGTGCACCAGTATACATCCCGTTCGTGCAGGTCCAGAACCCATTTCCCCGTTTGGTAATAGTGCGGAATCCCGCCGTGGACGTGGATAACCCCTTTGGGTTTCCCCGTAGAACCCGAGGTATAGAGGAGCATCATGGGATCTTCCCTGCCCATCACCAGAGTGTTAAAAGACTCACTCGAGATTTCCATGGCGTTGGCATAGGATACGGTCTTTGCTTCGCTCTCCCAGCCCTTTGCGTCCTGTGCAGCCGCCATGTCAGGACCAGGGGCTTCTGCCGGCGCTGAACTCTTTTCCTCCGCCAGTATCACCTGCCGCAGGTCAGGCAGTCGGTGACTGACAATGCGGTCCAGCAGCCGCGGAGTGGTGACCACCACTGCAGCTTCACTGTCACGCAATATCTCGGTCATGGCATCGGACATAAAGGCGGTTGATAAAGGAATGACGATGGCTCCGGCCTTGATAATGCCCAGAAAAGCAATGTAAAATTCCGGCAGGGGCGGCAAAAACACCGCAACCCGCTCACCGGGCTGCACTTCCATCTGACGCAGCACATTGGCGAATTTATTGGTCAAAAGCTTAAGCTGCAGGTAGGTAAGGGTTTGTTCGGCCTCACCGTCGTAAAACCGGAACGCCGCCTTGTGTTTGCGGCGGCCTGCAGCCTGGCGGTCCACCGCCTCAGCCACGATGTTCCACTCGCCGCTGGGCGCCAAGCCCAGCTCCCGCTCCACATCATCCCACTGAAAAGTATCGTAGGCCTGCTCATAATCAATCAGATTCTCCAATGCCGCTTCCAAACGACCTTTCGACCCCTTCAAGCGCGTACCCTCCCTTCTCACCTGAGGTCACTGCCACCGGTAGTCACACCCGAACGGTAGCCCAAACGGTGGGAAACAGAACTGCTAGCCTCCTTGAGGACGGTTACCAACCGGGCAATGCGTTCCAAGGTCAGGCGCGACGTGGGACCCGATATGCTCAGTGCGGCGATAACCTGGCCCGTGTGGTCGAAAACAGGGGCGGCAACAGCCCGCAAGCCTTCCGCCAGTTCTTCGGCGTTGATGGCGTAACCCTGGTTGCGCACCTTTTCCAGATGGGCCAGCATGTTGTTAATATCAGTCACGGTATTAACCGTATACTGCTGCATTGGGCGTTTATCCAGGATATTTTCAATTTTCTCCCGCGGCAGATGCGCCAGCAAGACCTTGCCTTCTGCGGTACAGTGGACGTCCGCCCGCAGTCCCAGGTTGACCGTAATGGTTTCCGGGGACTGGTCCCGTTCTACCACCACCACCTGTCCGCGGTCCAGGACGGTCAGTTGAACAGTTTCGCGGCAAATCTCCACCAGTTCTTTCATGTAGGGCAGAGCTTCTTTGCGAAAGTCCAGGTTGTCGAGTACCTCCAAACCCAAGCCGAGGATCTTGATTCCCAGACGGTATCGCTCCGTATCTTTATCCTGCTCCACATAACCGTAAGCCAGCAGAGTGCTGAGCAGGCGATGTACCGTGCTCTTATGCAAACCAGTGCATTGACCAAGTTCGGTTACCCCGATGCCCTGGGGGTGCTGGCCCAGGGTTTCCAGAATCCCAAAGGCCCGTTCCAAGGACTGTACGGATTGGTCGGAAGATGATTTTTCAGCCACTGGTTCAATCCCCCCTTTGCGGACACAGCATGCCATAATGTTAAAATATAACAACTTTGACGCCTAATGCAAAGATTGTCCCGCCAACGGCCAAATTTATTCGTTCAAGTGCAACTAGGACACGGGGACGGTTCATTTAAATATAGAGAAAATTGATTGAGGTATTCAGAAGTCAGGAGCCAGAATTCAGAATACTTCGAGCTGATAAACAGTTCTCTCATTCTGATTCCTGACTCCTGTCTCCTGTCTCCTGTCTCCTGTCTCTCCGGGTAATTACTTTTCCTTTTTGTCCCCTTTTTCCGCCTGGGCGGCTTTTAACAAGTCGCCCAGGTTGCTGCCCAGGGGCGCTTTATCAGCGAAGCGGTCAATCAGCTGCTGATTTACACGGCTGGCCTGTTTGGAGCTCTTGAAGCCCAGCTCATTCGGATTTTCCGCCTGCCGGTAATTACAGGTCCGGTCCTGGCATACCAGCATTTTACCGCGCTTGCCTTTTACAGTCAGCATGTATTTGCCGCACATAGGACACTTGGTCTTGCTGATGTTGTCAGCTTTATACACCGCAGTATCCGCGGAGACGCCTTTAACCAGTTCCT
This sequence comes from Bacillota bacterium, assembly GCA_021786555.1. GTDB lineage: Bacteria > Bacillota > Desulfitobacteriia > Desulfitobacteriales > JAJXUE01 > JAJZPO01. The sequence continues at coordinate 3,568 of JAJYNB010000252.1, forward strand.
CGGTGTGCCGGCGGATGCCTCCCATGAATTTTGCCTTGCTCCCTCTGCCCTTGGCAATGTCAGTCAGGCTTTGCTCCCATTGGGCTGTCAGTTCCGGGCTTCTCAACTCGGGCGAGACCAGTTTCACCAACTGGATTCCCTTGGAGGTTGGGACCAGTTCTTTGCCGTTACGCTCAATATAGTTTGTGGCCAGCAGTTTTTCAATAATCTCCGCCCGGGTGGCCGGAGTGCCCAGACCGCTGCCCTTGATGGACTCCCTCAGTTCCTCGTCGGCGATAAACTTCCCGGCGCCTTCCATGGCTGAGAGCAGGGTTGCTTCATTATAACGGGCCGGCGGCTTGGTTTTACCGCCATGGAGTTTCAGACTCTTTACCTCTTTTTGCTCACCTTGGTGTACCTGCTGCAGTTTTTGCTGCGGCAGCTCTTCATCCTTGGCGTCCTCCCGTTCCGGCAGGTTAAAGGAGACAGCCCGCCAGCCCTGGTCTACTGTCACCTTGCCGCGGGAGTAGAAGTTTTCACCCTGCACCGCAGTGACGATGGTGGTCTGGTCATAGCGGCAGGGTGGGTACAACTGGGCCAGAAAACGCCTCACGATCAGGTCATACAGGCTTTTTTCATCAGCTGTTAGATTGGCCAGGTTGAGGGGCTGTTCCGTGGGAATGATGGCATGGTGGTCTGAAACTTTGCCGTCGTCCACAAACCGCTTGCCTGGACTGAGCGGTTTGCCCAGCAGCGGTTTTACCAGCGCTGCGTAAGGTCCGCTGCATATCCCCTGCAGGCGGGCGGGCAAGGTTGGAACAATGTCTGCGGTGATATAGCGGGAGTCGGTGCGGGGATAGGTAACAAGCTTATGGCTTTCGTACAGGTTCTGCAGGACAGATAATGTCTTTTGCGCCGGAAAGCCAAACCGCTTGTTGGCATCCCTCTGCAGTTCTGTCAAATCGTAAGCCAGAGGAGCCGGTTCCTTTACCGCCTCGCGGCGCACCTCCTTGACGACTCCGGGATGCCCAGCCAGCCTGGCCATAATCTCCTCCGCCTTGTTGCGGTCGAAGATGCGGCTTCCTTCCTTGCCCCGCCAGTCCCCAAAATAGTCACCAAAGTCCGCCCGGATCGTCCAGTAGTCCACGGGCACAAACCTTCTGATTTCTTCCTCCCGCTCTACGATCAAGGCCAGAGTCGGGGTCTGCACTCTGCCGGCCGTAAGCTGGGCATTAAATTTGCAGGTCAGGGCCCGGGTTACATTAAGGCCGATCAGCCAATCGGCCTCAGCCCGGCAGGCGGCGGCATCAAACAAGTTGTTATAGGAGTTGCCTGGCTGCAGGTTGGCAAAGCCCTGGCGGATCGCCGCATCGGTCTGGGAGGAAATCCAGAGACGCTTAAAGGGCTTTTTCCAGTTGCCCAGGCGCATGATCCAGCGGGCCACCAGTTCCCCTTCCCTGCCTGCGTCAGTGGCAATTACCAACTCCCCGATATCCTGACGCCGCATTAAGTTCCTGACCACCTGGTACTGATGGGAGGTCTGGCGGATAACCTTCAGCTTCATTTCTTCAGGCAGCATGGGCAAATCCTCTAACCGCCACTGTTTGTACTTTTGGTCGTAGTCTTCAGGCTCGGCCAGGGTAACCAGGTGTCCCAAGGCCCAGGTCACCACATGACCCGGCCCCTCCATATAACCCTTGTTTTTGGCGGTGCAGTTGAGAACCCTGGCAATTTCCCGGGCTACGCTGGGCTTTTCGGCCAGCACCAGTAGTTTCATTACTTAATCCCCCATGCGGCCAGCTGGCCAGCTTAGTTTTTGTTGCATACTACTTCATACTGCTTACTGCCCGTTCCAGACGCTGCAGCCCTTCAGCAAGGGTAGAGCGGGGACAGGCGATGTTCATTCTGGCAAAACCCTCTCCTCCCGGGCCAAAAGCAGCTCCGTCGTTTAAAGCCAGTTTGGCCTGTTTGAGCAGAAAAGACTTTAACTCCTTGCTGTTCATACCCAATTCTCTTAAGTCAAGCCAGACCAGATAAGTTCCTTCCGGCCTGACAACCCTTACCCTGGGTATTTTCTCCGCCTTAAACCCGGTGAGAAAATCCAGGTTGCCCTGAAGATAGAGCATAAGTTGGTCCAGCCACCCGGCGCCGTGGCGGTAGGCTGCCTGCATGGCCACGATGCCAAAGGAATTAGGGTGGTGCACGGAGTTGCGGGCCAGCACGCCCTTTAAGGCTTTGCGCAGATCCGGATTGGGAATCAGCAGGTTGGATACCTGCAGTCCTGCCAGGTTGAAGGTCTTGCTGGGCGCGGTGCAGACCACGCAGTTGCGGGCCAGTTCTTGCGGCAATGTCCCAAATACCCGGTGCTTGTAACCTGGATAAACCAGGTCCGAGTGTATTTCGTCGGAGATTACAGTCACTCCGTACTGCAGGCAGAGTTCTCCCAGCCTCACCAGTTCTGGCTCCCGCCACACCCGGCCCACTGGATTATGGGGGCTGCAGAGGAGAAGCGCCTTGACCCCGCCGGCCAGTTTAGGCTCAAGGTCCGCAAAGTCCATGCGGTACTCGCCGTCCTCAAACTTAAGTGGATTATCCACCAATTCACAGCCGTTGTTGGTAATCGCCCCAAAAAACGGTGGGTATACAGGGGATTGGAGTACAACTTTGTCTCCCGGCCGGGTTATAGCTGCCAAGAGCCAGTTCAAGGCGGGCACAATGCCGGGGGTAAATACCAACCACTCCCTGTCGATCTCCCAGCCGTGGCGCTGAAGCATCCAGCCCGCTATAGCGTCAAAATACTCCTCTGTACCCTCGGAATAACCAAAAATCCCATGGGCCGCCCTTTTCACCAAAGCGTCAATCACCGGCCGCGGCGCCCGGAAGTCCATATCAGCCACCCACATGGGCAAGACATCGTCGGAGCCGAACAGCTTCTCCCTAAAGTTCCACTTGACCGAATTAGTATCGTCCCGCTCTATTACCTCGTCAAAATCGTAGTTCATCTTCTACCTCCAGCTGAGTCGGGGACGGTTCTCCTAAGAGAAAGGCCCCAGGCTTTTGTGGGATGTCGATTAGCTGTTGGCCAGCAAGTCTGTGAGCTTTTCCCATTCCGCATATATCTCCGGGATCTGCTCTTCCAGCAGCTTGTACTCCTGAACCAGGTTTTTCGCTTCTGCTTCATCCTGGTAGGTCACCGGGTCTGCCAGGAGCCCCGTGAGCTCCCCTAACCTGGCCTCCATGACTTCAATGTTCTGCTCCAAACTTGCAATCTGTGCCCGGGTCTTGGCTTTGTTAAGTTTGGGCCTTTCCTGTACTTTAGCCCCGGCTGCCGGGCTTGGGCGGTCCTTCGCCTGTGGCTCGCTCAGCTCCTGCAGTTCCCTGGCCCTCACGTGTTCTCTATAGTAGGTATAATTGCCCAGGTAGTTGTGGATAGCCGCCTGTTCCAATTCCAGGGTCCTGCCGGTAACCTTGTCAAGAAAATACCGGTCGTGGGACACGCTGAGAATTGTGCCTGGGAACCCCCGCAAATACTCTTCAATGATGCCGCGGGAAACGATATCCAGGTGGTTCGTGGGCTCATCCAGGATCAAAAAATTAGGCCGGGACAAAAAGAGTTTCAGAAAGGACAACCTCCCCTTCTCCCCGCCGCTCAGGTCCCGCACAGGTTTGAAAACGTCATCCCCCTGGAACAGAAAAGCCCCCAGGTAATCCCGGGCTTCCGTTTCACCCATCGCAAAATTGGCAGTCAGCTCGCCGATAACCCTGTTGCGGTCATCCAGCCCTGCGTGTTCCTGGTCATAGTAACCCGGCTGTACACGGGACCCGAGCCGAACCTGCCCGGCTTGAGGCGCCAATTCACCCTTGATCAATTTGAGCAAGGTCGACTTGCCAACGCCGTTACGCCCTACCAAGGATACCTTTTCCCCTTGTTGCAGTTGAAAACTCACCTGGTCCAGCAGCTGCTTGCCGGCAAAACCGAAGGACAATTCGCTGACTTCCAGTACTATGTTGCCAGAGCCGGTTACCTGCTGCCCTCCGCCCTTTAGCTTAATGACCCCGGAGGTTTCGGGCGCCTTGAGCCGTTCCAGCCGGTCGAGCTGGGACTGGCGTCCCCGGGCCTGTTTCGATTTGATTCCTGCCCGGTACTTGTCGATATACTCTTCCGTGGTCCTGATTTCTTTTTGTTGTTTTTCATAGGCTTTGGCCTGTGCTGCGTCTTTTTCGGCCTTAAGGACCAGGTAACGGCTGTAGTTGCCGGAAAACCGTTCCAAACTACCGTGGTCAAGTTCCAGTGTCTTCCCAGTCACCTGATCGAGGAAATAGCGGTCATGGGAAATCAGCAGCATAGAGCCCCTGTACCCCTTCAGATACCCTTCCAGCCATTCAATCCCCTCCAGGTCCAGATGATTTGTGGGTTCATCCAGAAGCAGGATCTCAGGTTCCCGGGCCAGGAGCCTGGCCAGGCCCGCCCTGGTCTTTTCCCCGCCGCTGAAAGTGTTGATTTCCCGCGCCAGATCCGCTTCGTTAAAGCCCAATCCTGCGGTAATCCTGCGCACCATGCTTTCACAGCTGAAACCGCCCGAGCGTTCATACTGTTCGGTAACCTCCGCATAAGCCTGCATGGTCCTTTCCAGCCGTTCCGGCTCCTCTCCCATGGCCTGCTCCAGCTCTCGCAGCTGACCTCTGAGCGAGATCAGGTCGGCAAACACTTCCAGCACAGCTTCAAACAGAGTGGTCCCGGGGGGATACTGTGGTATCTGCTCCAGGTAACCCAGTTCCAGAGCTTCAGTCACTTCCCCTGCATCCGGCGTTTCCTCCCCGGTTACGCAGCGGAGCAAAGTGGTCTTACCAGCCCCGTTGGGCCCAACGAGACCCGCCTTCTCCCCAACTTCAAGTACAAAACTCACGTCACTAAAGATTTCTTCCGCACCAAAGGACTTGCTCAAGCCCTTTACTTGTAACGCTATCAAAGCTGATAAAACCCCTTTAAAAAGAGTGAACTTTTGCAAGATATCTTTGGCAGCCCATTCTATGATACCTGCCCTGGCCTTGTTTAGCAATGCCTCGAACCGCGCACCGCGGACCAGGACCTGAAACAGTCCATGAAGGGTCAGTAGGCATCACCAATCGACTTTTTTCGCTAGGACGTCAGAACCGTCCCCGTGTCCTAGCACCTGCACCAGGTTGGAAAAGAAGGTGGCGCCGTTGCCCAGGTCGGCGAGCCGGCCTGGGGTCAGTGAGTTGATGCCATGGCCGTCGGCATGGTCTTGAGCCCGCCAGATTCCGGCGGAAACCACAACCCCCGGCAGGACCGACTCTTTGACCTCGGCCCGCAGCAGGCAGGAGCCCCGTTCATTAAAGACTTCCACCCAGTCCCCATCCAGGATCTGCCGCGCAGCTGCATCCAGGGGATGAATCTCCAGGCTGGGTCCGCCGGCTTGAGCCCGAAGCTCCGGCAGGTTGGCAAAGGTGGAATTAAGGAAAAAGTGGTTGGGCGGGGTAATCAAAGTAAGGGGATAGTCGTTACTGGCGGTTTCCGGTCCTTCCGCCAGAGGCACGTGCAGGGGCAGTGGGTCAAGCCCCAGCTGACTGGCCCGTTCACTGCGGACTTCCGCCTTGCCGGAAGGAGTCTCAAAACCGCCCCCCGCAAAGGGGGTTTCCGTCACCTGCAGAGCGACAAAGCGTTCCCGCTGCAGCCTGGCCAGATCAATACCCTGCTCCCGCCAGTAGGGCAGGTCCAGAGCCTGCTCAGCTATGTCCTCGCTGCTGTCGTTGAAACAATCCTCCCTAAAGCCCATCCTCTTAGCCAAGTCGCGAAAAACCTCGATGTTTGACCTGGCTTCACCCAGGGGAGGAATTACCGGATCAGCCCACTGCACCAGGCAATGCCAATAACTGGTATAGAGATCCTGGTGTTCCAGGTGGGTGGTGGCCGGCAGAACAAGGTCCGCCCAGAGGGCCGTATCGGTCCAGACCTGCTCATGCACTACGGTGAACAGATCCTCCCGGGCCAGACCCTGCATCACCAACTTCTGCTCAGGGGCTATGGCCGCAGGGTTGCTGTTGTAGACGTAAAGTGCGTGGACCGGAGGCTTAAGTCCGGTAAGCACTCTCCCCAGTTGGTTCATGTTGACCGTGCGCGGTGAGCCTTGCAGCAGGTCGGTCCTTTCCACTGCCTCTTTATTGAGCGGAAAGTAGCCGCTGTTTACCTTGATGGCTCCCCCGCCCCTCTCCTGCCAGGCGCCGGTTACAGCCGGCAGACAGGCAATGGCCCAAGTGTTTACCCCGCCGTTGTCGTGGTGCTGCAGCCCGTTGCCGATGCGGATGAAACTTGGCCTGGTGCGGGCGAAGAGATGAGCCAGACCTTCAATCCGGTCCGGGGACAGTCCCGTCAGCCCGGCAACCCGTTGGGGTGTGTAGCCCCCGCAGGCCTCTGCCAGTTCCGCCAGTCCCAGCACATTTTCCCTGCTCCAGGCCTTGTCTTCCAGGCCTTCCCTGAAAATCACGTGGGCCAGCCCCAGAGCCAGAGCGCCATCCGAGCCCGGAAGGATTTGATAGAATTCATCAGCCCACTTGGCGGTCCTGTTGCGGTGCACATCGATAGCTATGATTTTGGCGCCCCGCCGCCGCGCCT
>JAJYNB010000080.1 GCA_021786555.1 Bacillota bacterium
GAAGTGGCTTCATCCAGAATCAGGAAGCGGGGGTCAGCCAAAAGGGCCCGGGCACAGGCCAAAAGCTGTCTCTGCCCGGTGGAGAGTTTCACTCCCCGCTCCATTACCTGGGTTTCATAACCGTTGGGCAGGCGGGAGATAAAGTCGTGGGCGCCAGTCAGGCCGGCCACCCTTTCCACTTCAGCTTGACCGGCCACCGGACTGCCAAAGACGATATTCTCCCGCACAGTTCCAGCGAAGATAAAAGTGTCCTGCAGAACGACTCCCACTGCGGCCCGCAGGGATTTGAAGGCCAGTCGGTTGATTTCCTTGCCATCAAGCTTGATTGAACCTGCTTCCGGTTCGTAAAACCTGGCCAGGAGATTAATTATGGAAGTTTTCCCCGCCCCCGTCGGCCCCACCAGGGCAATCTTCTCCCCAGGCAGAGCATGCAGGCTGACCTTGTCCAGGACCGGGTTTTCTCCGTCATAGCTGAAAGTTACCGCCTGAAATTCCACCTCTCCCCGAACCTGCTCTAACTCCAAAGGGTCAGGGCTTTCCCGGATCTCAGGAGGAGTGTCCAAAATTTCAAACAGCCGCTCCGATGCCGCCATGGCTGACTGCAGCGAACCCCAGACTTGGCTCAGATCCCGTACCGGGCTGTAGAACCTGGTCACATAACCCAAAAAAGCAGCCAGTATTCCCACTGTCACCTGATGCGCCACCACCAGCCTGGCTCCATACCAGATAACCAGGATACTGCCCAGGACCGACACTATGTCCACCATGGGCATGAACAGGGCCAGCAGGGTCGCCGCTTTGACATTTGCCTGGAAATTTCTGCGGTTAGTTTGCTCGAAGCTCGCCAGGTTTACTTTCTCCCTGGTAAAGGCCTGAACCACCCGCACCCCGGAAATATTCTCCTGCAGGGAAGAGTTAACTTCGGCGATAGTATTGCGCGTGTCTCGGTATGCCTCGTGAACCTTCGACCGCATGCCGGCTGCAGTAAGCACCACGAAGGGAAGAGTTGTAAATGTCGCCAGCGCCAGTTTCCAGTTCATGCTGAGCATCAGCACAATAATTCCACCCAGGACAATCAGGTCGCTCACCACATCCAGGATGCCCGAGGTGAGAAACTGATTCAGGGCGCTGATGTCATTGGTAAAGCGCGACATGATTTTCCCGGCTTTACGCCGGTCGAAAAAATTGAAACTAAGGGTCTGCAGATGATTAAATAATTCCTGCCGCAGGCTGTACATGGCCTTCTGGCCTGTCAGCGTAGCCAGATAGGTATTGTAATAAGTCGATACCCAGTTGATTACCAGGATGAGGCCGTAAACGAAGATAATCTGCCACAGTCCCAGGATATTTTTGGGGACGATGTAACTATCTATAGCGTAACGCAGCACCAGCGGGCCGGCCAAATCTGTCAGCGACGCAACCAGCATGAACAGCCCGGCAACGAGCAAAGATTTGCTAAAGGGCTTGACATATCCCATCAGGCGCATGAACAAGCCGCGTTCAAAGGGTTTGACCGGAATTTCGTCCGGATCGCCGAAGTTGCGCCTCACCCGTTTTCACCTGCCTCGAATCCCGCCTGCATCTGAAACATCTGCCTGTACAAACCAGCCTTAGCCAGCAGTTCCGCATGCCCACCCCGTTCGACTATCCGTCCCTGGTCCAGGACCAAAATCATGTCGGCCTCTTTAACCAGGCCAAAACGCTGGGCAATCACAAAAATCGTAGCCTGGCCCTTTAAACTCTTCAGGGACTGGAGAATCTCGTGTTCCGTCGCCGCATCCACATTGGATGTGGTGTCATCCAGGATCAATATGGCAGGCCGCAGCACCAAAGCCCGGGCCAGAGCCACCCTCTGTTTCTGCCCCCCCGACAAGCCCATGCCCCTTTCCCCAATCTGGGTGTCATACCCCGCAGGCAGGGACTCAAAAAAGTCGTTTACAGCCGCCGCCCCGGCCCCAGCCTGTATTTCCGCCAGGGAAATATCAGGCCTCCCGTAGGCAATGTTTTGCCCAATGCCGGCGGAAAATAAAAAAGTGTCCTGCATCACCAATCCGATGTTATGGCGCAGGCTCAGTAAATTGTAATCCCGGCTATCCCGTCCGTCGATTTTTACCACTCCTGAGTCCGGCTCGTAAAACCTGGGAATTAGGTTGACCAGGGTACTCTTGCCCGACCCGGTGGGCCCTACCACAGCTATCATCTGCCCAGGCTTGGCAACAAAGGAAATATCCCTCAGCACTGGCCGCTCTGGCAGGTGGCAAAAAGATACCCCTTGGAATTCGACTTCCCCGCGGCAATCTTTCAGGTCGAGGACGCCGGGCAGGTCCTGTATCTCTATTTCTGCATCCAATACCTCAAAAATCCGTTCACTGCTGGCTTGAGCCCGCTGCAGCATGTTTAGAATCCAGCCGAACATGCGGATTGGCCCCAGCAGCATGGCCAGATAGGTATTAAAGGCCACCAGGGTGCCCAGGGTCATCTGCCCTGACGCCACCTTGCTGCCGCCCACACCCAAAACCGCCGCCATACCCAGGCCTGAAAGCAAGTTGATCAACGGAAAATAGAAGGCATAAATGCGGGAAGAAGCTATGCTCCGGGCAAAATTCTCCTGATTCTGACGGGTAAAGCGGACGATTTCCGCCTGTTCCTGGCCAAAGGCCTTTACCACCCTGATGCCGGAAATATTTTCTTGCAGGAAACTGGTCAGCCTGGCGATCTGAGCCTGCAGTACCCGGTAAGCCGGCTTGGCCTCCTGCCCAAAGCGGCGAATAGTAAGGTAGGCAAAAGGGAAGACCGCCACAGCCACCAAACTCAACTGCCAGTCCAGGGAAAACAGCATAATTATAATTGCTGTCAGCAGCAAGATATTAACAGTAAAATTGATTAAGCCCCGCCCCAGCAGCATCCTTACCGTTTCCACATCTGAAGTCAGCCGGGACATCAGTTCTCCGGTCTGCACCTTGTCATAGTAACTAAAGGAAAGGCGCTGCAGGTGGTCGTAGAGCTTGTTGCGCAAATCATACACCACCGCCTGGGCCAGGGACTCGGTGCAATAGGTTTGAACCAGGGAGGTAACTCCCCGTACTAAGGCCACCCCGCCGATAATCAGCACGTAGCGGTTAATTACCCTGAGGTCGCCGCTAACCAGGGGGCCATCAATCACTGCTTTGACGACATAAGGAATAGTCATGCTTACCGCTGTCCCCACCAAAAGGGAAAAGAGGGCCAACAGCCCTCGCAACCAGTATTTGGGGACAAGCTCCAGCAATCTGCCTAGAGAGCCCAACCGTCCACCTCCCTTAAACCAGTCCGGCAAAACTCTGTTGGCGCAATGCCTCATAGACAACCACCGCCACAGCGTTGGACAGATTGAGTGACCTTGTTTCCTGCCGCATAGGCAGCCTGATGCAGCGTTCAGGGAAAGCAGCTAAAATCTCCGGGGCCAGTCCCTTGGTTTCCCTGCCAAACACCAGAAAACTCCCGGGCGGATAGCTGATTTGGTGGTACTGTTTGCCGCCCTTGGTAGTGGCCAGAAAGAACTCCGCGCCGGGATTTTTGCTCAAAAAGTCCTGCCATCCCTCGTAATAATGCACGTCCAGCAGATGCCAGTAATCCAAGCCCGCCCGTTTGAGCTGTCTGTCGTCGATGCTGAAGCCCAGGGGCTTAACCAGGTGCAGCGAACAGCCCGTCACGGCGCACAACCGGGCAACGTTCCCCGTATTGGGCGGGATTTCCGGTTCAACCAGAACTATCTTAAAATTATCCTTAAATTCACTCATGTCTTCACAACCAGCAAAAAATGTGTGTCACGGGGACAGGTCCCTTGACACTCCGTGAAATGGTTGGAAAATTGCGGTGTCAAGGGACCTGTCCCCGTGACACCCCAGCCGACCCAAAAACAGCGTTTTTCATCCTTAGTGGGTGACCCAAAAAGTCTCACTTTTCTTCTATGGTGACCGACTTTATATATACTGGATCGATTGGAGAACTTACTTCACCGCTTGGGCTGGGCCCTACTTTGACAGAAGCTATTTTTCCCACCACATCCATGCCGCTGTCCACCTGACCGAACACAGTGTAATTGGGAGTGCTGTTAAGATTCTTCACATCGTCACCGCTGCCGATAAAAAACTGGCTGCCGTTGGTGTTTGGTCCGGCATTGGCCATGGCCACAATACCCGGGGCATAGGGATGCCTGGGAGGCAGTTCGTCCTTAAAGCTGTACCCCGGACCCCCGGTCCCATCCCCGTTGGGGTCGCCGGTCTGAATCATGAAATTCTTGATAACGCGGTGAAACTTTAACCCGTCATAAAATTTATTACGGGCCAAAAACACAAAGTTATTTACCGTTACAGGAGTTTCACTGGCGAACAGTTTAATGTGAATATCGCCCATGCTGGTGTGCAAAGTGGCAAAATACTGTTTCTTGGTGTCAATCTGCATTGGCGGCGGCGCGCTGAAGGTTTTACCCGTACTCTCGGGCTGTTGGCTTGCCTGGGGTTGACCGGCCTGCGGCTGGCTTGCCTGGGGCGCCGTACCGGAGGGAGATGGGGCCGTAGAACCGCAGCCGGCTAAGAGCAGCAGCAGGACTGTCAATAGTGCAAATACTTTTTTCATAAAGACCTCCTGACAAAAATAATCTAGCAGTGAATATTTCTTGCTAACCTGGAATTATCCTGCCGTTTAAGGCTCGGAATTATCCGCTGACAGGTATATAATAGGAGTGTAGTAAGATAGAAACAAGCGAAAGGGGAAATTTAACCATGCTTAGCGACAACAACCGGGAAGTAGTTGAGTTATTCAAGACCCGCGGGGATAACTTCCCGGTAACCGTCCGGGATTTTGCCGGCTGGATTTTTATAGCCGGTTGCGCCCTGGCAGTGGCGGCCTGGGAATTAGGCTGGGTGGAAAGCCTAGTAACCGCAATCCTTTCTGTTATAGTTCTTGCAGCCTTTTTGTCACTCTTTTTAGCTTACCCCATTTCCCAGATACGCTTCCGCAAAGAGCCAAAGCCCCAGCATCTTTACGTCCGGTATAAAAACCGGCAGCAAGGTTAGCCTGCCTGCTGACGGTAGACCATAAAAAAAGAGAACCCGGTGGATGGTGCTTCCCAACTATCCGCCGGGTTCTTTCTGGTTTGAACTCATACCGCCAGCTCGTGCATCTCACCCCCGCTGATGGACAAGAGCTGTTCCACACTGAGCGGCAAGGCAGAAGCAGGGCTGCCCGCCGCGGCATAGACTACGGGGAAGCGGCACAAACTGGCATCAATAAAGACGCGGATGGATGTTTTCAAAGCTACAGGGCATACTCCGCCCGGCGGGAACCCCGTAATCGCTTCCACGACCTCCTGGGGAGCGAACCTTACCTTGCCTCCCACCAGGTTTTTCAGCTTTTTCTGGTCCACCTTCATATCCCCGCTGGTAACCACCAGGACAGGAGCCTCCCCGCATAAAAAGAGCAGGGATTTGGCAATCTGCCCTACTTCAACCCCCAGGGCCTGAGCTGCCAGTTCAGAAGTATGGGTGCTAATGTCAAATTCGATAACCTCGAAGTTCCCGGGAAGATTCATCAGAGTTTCTTTCACCCGTTGCAGCGGAGTCAATGTTATTACCTCCAGACAGATTTTGTAGAAGTATTCAGAAGTCAGGAGTCAGTATTCAGAATGGCTTGAGATGGCTTAGTTAGTTAATCAGGAACCGTCGGCGTTTGACTCATTCACTATTCTGACTCCTGACTCCTGAATACTGAATTCCTCTCCAAAATTCTACCCAATCATAAATATTATGTATACATTTGCTGAAAGGGTAGAGATTCCTGCCTGGTTTTGATAAATTTAATCCGTATAAGGAGGCATTGTCATGACTAAAAATCTTAGCTGCAAAATTATAGAAGCCCACCTGGTCGCGGGCAAGATGTTACCGGGTGAGGAAATAGCGATAAAAATTGACCAGACCCTCACCCAGGATGCTACAGGCACCATGGCCTACCTGCAGTTTGAAGCCATGGGAGTTCCCCGGGCAAAAACGGAGATTTCAGTCAGCTATGTAGACCACAACACGCTTCAGACCGGCTTTGAAAACGCCGACGACCACTTATTCCTGCAAACTATCGCATCCAAACACGGCATTTACTTTTCCCGGCCCGGCAACGGTATTTGCCACCAGGTCCACCTCGAGCGTTTCGGCAGACCCGGCGCCACTTTGCTGGGTTCGGACAGCCATACCCCGACAGGAGGCGGTCTGGGCATGCTGGCAATCGGCGCCGGCGGCCTGGACGTGGCAGTGGCCATGGGCGGCGGACCTTTTCACCTCACCATGCCCAAGGTAATCAACATTCGCCTCTCAGGCAAACTCAATCCCTGGGTTTCAGCTAAAGATATTATCCTCGAAGTTCTGCGCCGCCTTAGTGTAAAAGGCGGGGTGGGGAAAATCCTTGAATACGGCGGACCGGGCGTCTCCAGTTTATCAGTGCCCGAACGGGCCACCATCACCAATATGGGAGCCGAACTGGGAGCAACCTCATCGGTTTTCCCCAGCGACGAAGCAACCCTGGCCTTTTTGCGGGCTCAGGGCAGAGGGGATGCCTGGCAGCCCTTAGCTGCCGATCCTGAGGCCGCGTATGATGAAGTGATCGATATCGACCTCTCCGCCCTGGAGCCCATGGCGGCCCAGCCCCACAGCCCGGACAACGTGGCCCGGATTAAAGATATCGGACAAATCAAAGTAAACCAGGTGGCTATCGGCAGCTGCACCAACTCTTCTTACACTGACCTGATGCGGGTATCCTCGATCCTGAAAGGGAAAACCGTTCACCCTGACACCAGCCTGGTTATCTCTCCCGGTTCGCGCCAGGTTTTTGCGGCTCTGGCCAAAAACGGAGCCCTGGCCGACCTTATCTCTGCCGGGGCCAGGATTCTGGAAACAAGTTGCGGACCCTGTATCGGCATGGGCCAGTCCCCCTGCTCCGCAGGAGTGTCGGTCCGCACCTTTAACCGCAACTTTGAAGGCCGCAGCGGCACCGCTGACGCCAAGGTCTACCTGGCCAGCCCCGAGGTTGCGGCAGCCTCAGCCCTGACAGGCGTCCTTACCGACCCGCGGGAACTGGGCCTTTACCCGGAGGTCAGCCAGCCTGAGCAGTTTCTCACCGATGACAGCATGATTCTCCCCCCGTCCCCAGAGCCGGACAAGGTGGAAATACGCCGCGGACCCAACATCAAACCGCTGCCTGTACCCAAGCCCATGGACGACAGCCTGGAACTTCCCGTACTGCTTAAAACAGGGGACAATATCACCACAGACCACATCATGCCCGCAGGTTCGAAGATTCTCCCTCTGCGCTCCAATATTCCGGCCATATCCCGCTACGTGTTCAACAGTGTCGACCCGGAGTTTGCGGAACGGGCCCTGGCCTCGGGCGGTGGAGTGATAGTCGGGGGCCTGAATTACGGACAGGGTTCCAGCCGGGAACACGCGGCCCTGGCCCCCATGTATCTGGGCGTTAAGGCAGTGGTTGCCAAGTCCTTTGCCCGCATCCACCGCGCCAACCTGATTAACTTTGGCATTTTGCCGTTAACCTTTGAGGATGAAGCTGCCTACGAATCCCTGCAGCAGGGCGAGATCCTGCAGCTTGCGGGAATTATCCAAGGCCTCCAGTCCGGCGGCGCCCTCAGTGTAATCAACAAAACCCGTAACCAGGAGCTCAAGCTGATCCACAACCTGTCCCCCCGGGAAGCAGCCGTTATACTGGCAGGAGGGCTGCTGAACTATACCAAACAACTTAACTAAAGCACAACGAACTTCGGTCCTGGCGCCGAAGTTCTTAACTCTTCAGGGCAAAATGTTTTTCGGCAGCCATAATTTTCCCTAGCCTAACTTCTCATGACTGATGTATAATAATTCTTAATATCTATTTTCTGTAAGAGGACAGGGGGACGTAAGATGACTGAGACAACCAGGCGCTCAATTTTAGCAATTTTGGCGGAAAACAACCGGTTAGCCCCGGAAGATATAGCCACCATGCTGGGCCTGCCTGTAGATGAAGTAGCCGGCTTCATCAGAGAGATGGAAGAGCGTAAGGTAATTCTTAAATACAACACCCTGATCAACTGGGAGAAGGCCGGTGAGGAAATGGTGTCCGCCCTCATCGACGTCAAGGTCCAACCCCAGCGGGAAGTAGGCTTTGACACGGTAGCTGAGCGGATTTACCGCTTTCCGCAGGTCCAAAGCGTATACCTGATGTCCGGCGGCTATGACCTCTCAGTACTGATTGAAGGCAAGGGCATGAAAGACGTTGCATTGTTTGTGGCGGAAAAACTTGCGACCCTGGAGTTCGTTCAGAGCACGGCCACTCACTTTGTGTTGAAAAAATATAAACAGGACGGCGTCATTTTTGAGGACAAGGAAGAAGACCACCGCTTGATGGTGTCGCCATGAACACTGCAGAATTAGTTTCGCCGGTGGTTAGGGAACTTCCCCCTTCCGGCATCCGCAAGTTTTTTGATTTGGTGGCCGAGAGTAAGGGCATTATCTCCCTGGGGGTGGGCGAACCCGATTTTGTCACCCCTTGGCATATCCGGGAAGCCAGCATGTACTCCCTGGAAAAAGGCTACACCATGTATACCTCTAACCACGGCCTGCTGGAACTCCGGGAAGAAATCGCCAAATACCTAAGCCAGCGTTTCGGCGTGAATTATGATGTCAGACGGGAATTGATGGTTACCGTCGGAGCCAGTGAAGGAGTGGATCTGGCCATGCGGGCTTTGGTCTGCCCCGGGGACGAGGTTTTGATACCTGACCCGTCCTTCGTCTCTTATATGCCTTGTGTCACTCTGGCCGGGGGGAAAGCTGTCATGGTTCCCACCGTTGCCGAAGAAGAGTTTAAACTGAACGCGAAAACCGTGGAATCCCTGATTACCCCCCGCTCCAAAATCCTGATGCTCAGCTATCCTAACAACCCCACTGGCGCCATTATGACCGCCGATGAACTTAAGGATATAGCCGAGGTGGTGGAGCGCCACAACCTGATTGTGATTTCCGACGAAATATACGCTGAACTGACCTACGGGGAAAAGCCGGTGTCTTTCGCAGCTTTGCCTGGCATGCGTGACCGTACTGTTTTGTTGAGCGGTTTTTCCAAGGCCTTCGCCATGACCGGCTGGCGGATCGGATATGTGGCCACCAACCCTGATTTCCTGGCAGCCATGGTCAAGATCCACCAATACGGCATCATGTGCGCTCCGGTTATGGGCCAGATGGCCGCCCTGGAGGCCTTGCGCAACGGCGGGACGGAAATGCAGCGGATGGTCAACACCTACGACCAGCGCCGCCGCTTTGTGGTCACCTCCTTCCGCGAAATGGGTCTGGATTGTTTTGAGCCCAAGGGAGCTTTCTACGCCTTCCCGTCCATCAAGAGAACAGGCCTTAGCTCCGATGACTTCAGCGAAAAGCTGCTGCACCAGGCGAAGGTAGCCGTCGTACCCGGCACCGCCTTTGGCCCAAGCGGGGAAGGGCATATCCGCTGCTCCTACGCCTGCTCCATGGACCAATTGAAAGAGGCTCTCCAGCGCATAAAAACCTTCCTGTCAACCCTCTAGACTAGGATAAGGGTCGGTTCTAGGTAGCCAAAAGGCTATTCCTCTCGGTTTAGCGCCCAACCTGCCTGAATTTTTGTTTTTCCCCTTAGAGGTTTTTACAGCCTTTCCCAAGAATATTAGCATTCAATTGTTATAATCTGGGGGGATAATATGTACAACGGAAAACTGGTAAGACTCAGGGCCTATAAGCAGGAAGATGTTGCCTTAGCCCAGCAGTATTACAACGATCCTGAAGTGAAGCGCTATTTGGTGCCAGGTGTTCCCTACCCTCTAACCCTGCCGGAAGAAGAGAAATGGTGTCTCAGTCAGTCCGCCAACAATGACATCTACAGCTTCGCCATTGAAACCCTGGAAGGCGCACAGTACATCGGGAGTTGCGGCATTAACAGCGTGGACTGGAAAAACAGCGTTGCCCAGGTGGGCATCTTTATCGGCGATAAGAATTTCTGGGGCAAAGGATACGGCACGGACGCCATGCAGGT
>JAJYNB010000203.1 GCA_021786555.1 Bacillota bacterium
GGGAACGGGAGATATTCACCCTTTTGGAGCAGGCGGACTTTACGGTGACCCAGGGAAAAGTTCATTTAGAGGATGAGCAAAAGATCTTTGACTTTGCCACAACCTATCTGCCCTTGCTGCAGGATTTGGTCAAGATTTACTATTCCGAAGACTTCAAGCTAAACCTCCGCAGCTCCGTATCCTTTTCCGGCCGGGTGCGCCTGGATGAAAACCTGGACCTACTCGAAGTTTCCTTTCAGTCCGGGGAGATGGACACTAAAGAGCTCGCCGCAATCTTTGACGCCCTGCAGCTGAAAAAGAAGTATTTCCGCCTCAAAGACGGCTCATTCCTGGATTTGAACCAAGCGGAACTTAAGAATATGGCAAAACTCATAGATAACCTCGACCTAACAGCAGAAAACCTAAGCGGAGAGAGTATCAACCTGCCCAAATACCGGGCAATGTATATTGACAACTACCTGCGCCAGGCTAACCTGGGGGGTGTGAAGCGGAACCTGGCCTTTAAGAATTTTGTCCAAAGCATACTTGAGCCCCAGGACGGAGATTTTGAGGTGCCGGCAGGACTGAAGCCGGTGCTCAGGGATTATCAGAAAACCGGCTTTAAATGGTTGAAAACCCTCGCTTCCTACGGGTTTGGGGGGATTCTGGCCGATGACATGGGACTGGGCAAGACCCTGGAGGTTCTGTCTTTCATCCTGTCTGAGAAGGGGAAATCCGCGGGGCCGGCGCTGGTGATTGCCCCCACTTCCTTGATTTATAACTGGCAGGAGGAAGCAGCCAGGTTCACGCCGGAGCTACAAGTACTGGTGGTGGAAGGGAGCCCAGGCACCAGGCAGGCCCTGCTGGCGGAGATTAATAACTGGGACCTAGTGGTAACTTCCTACCCGTTATTTCGCCGGGACAGTGAAATCTACGGGGATTTGGAGTTCTCCTATTGTTTCCTGGATGAAGCCCAGCATATCAAAAACCCCCACACCATCAATGCCAAATCAGTGCAGCAAATCAAAGCCAAAGGGTATTTTGCCCTGACAGGGACCCCAATTGAAAACTCTTTGTCTGAGCTTTGGTCCATTTTCAACTTTGTGATGCCGGGATATTTATTATCCCATGAACAGTTCCGCAAGAAATACGAGCTGCCGATTGGCAAGGGGGAAGATCCTAATCCCCTGACCGAGCTGGGCAGGCATGTCACCCCATTTATTCTGCGCCGCTTGAAAACAGATGTGTTAAGAGAGCTGCAGGAAAAAATTGAGACCAGGCTGAAAGCGCAAATGACAGAGGCTCAGCGCAAAATCTACCTGGCCTTTTTACAGGAAGCCAGAAACAATATCGCCCGGGAGATAAGGGAAGCAGGGTTTGAAAGAAGCCAGATCAAAATCCTTGCTGCGCTGACCAGGCTCCGCCAAATCTGCTGCCACCCGGGTACGTTTATTGAAGATTACAGCGGGGAAAGCGGCAAGCTGCAGCTGTTTCAGGAAGTGCTGGCAGATGCATTGGATGGGGGGCACCGGGTATTGGTGTTTTCCCAGTTTACTTCCATGCTGGATATCATCCAACAGCACTTATCTGCGGAGGGAATTGGGCACTTTTACCTGAGCGGCTCGACTAAGTCCATAGAACGGGCCCAAATGGTTAAGGATTTTAACGGGGGAGAGGGAAAGGTTTTCCTGATTTCCCTGAAGGCAGGCGGGACAGGGTTAAACCTCACCGGAGCTGATATGGTTATTCACTTTGATCCGTGGTGGAATCCCGCAGTCGAGGATCAGGCCACAGACCGGGCCCACCGCATTGGGCAGGAAAAGGTGGTTCAGGTGATCAAGCTTGTAACCCAGGGGACGATTGAGGAAAAGGTGTACGCACTGCAGGAAAAGAAGAAGGAACTGATAGAGTCCGTAATCCGGCCCGGGGAGACCTGGCTCGCCAAAATGTCGGAACAGGAGTTAAGGGAGCTGTTTGATATTTAACCTAGCTATTAACAGAGTTACTCAATCATTGAAAGGTTCCTGCCTTTGGTTTCAGGCAAGGTCCAGATAAGGAGCCCGGCGAGCAGAGCGCCCACTGCGGGCATGGCCAAAGCCAGATTCCAGTTGGTAGCGGCGGCGACCGTAGTGACAATCACTGGGCCAACCAGATTAATAGCACGGGAAGAATTATAGGTGACACCGGCACCGGTGGCCCGGATGCGGGTGGGGAAGGTTTCCGTAACAATCGAACCATAACTGGCCCAGTAGCCGGTAAAGAAACCGAGGAGCAGCACTATTAGATAGATATAGGCAGAGTTCGTCACCAGGGCCAGGAAAACAACGATCATCACTGCTTCGCCGATAGAAAACACAGACATGGCCAACCGCCGTCCCAGTTTGTCCTGCACCCAACCGTTCACCATATAACCGGCAAAAGCGCCAACTTGGGTAATTATCATCCACAAACTGGATTTAGACAGGGTGAAGCCGCGGCTGTTGACTAGATAAGTAGGCAGCCAGGTCCAAAACATCCAATAGGCGAACATGGTACAAAGGATGGCTAGAAACACCAGGATGGTTCTGCGTATGTAGTTCCTGCTAAAGATCTCCACAATAGGGACCTTATTGGCCTTAGGCTGGTTGAGCTTGCGCCCGGATTTTCTGGTTTCCAGCCAAAGTTGCGATTCCGGGACATAGCGGCGGATCCACAGTACCAACAGGGCAGGAAAGGCGGCAATGGCAAAGGTAGCCCGCCAGCCAACCACAGGAAACAGGAAGTAGGTAAAGAGAGCGGCTAACAGGGTGCCCAGGGGCCAGCCTGCGTTACCCATAGCTACGGCTCGACCGCGAAAGCTGGCCGGAACCTTTTCCGAAATAAGGGTCATACTCAAGGCCCACTCGCCACCAAGCCCCAGGCCGGTTAAGAAGCGCAGTATCAGGAGCATGCCTAAAGAATTGGTGAAAAACACTGCTCCGGTGGAAAGAGCATAGATAAGAATATTGATCATAAGGGCTTTCTTACGTCCAATGTAGTCGGCTAAAATGCCGGTAAAGATACCCCCGAGAGCGGATGCGCCTAGCTGAATTGACAATACCAAGGCTAATTTGTCTGGGCCAAAACCCAGACTTTTCATAATCGGTGCAGCCAAAAGGGAAATGAGCATCACATCAAAAGAATCGAACAACCAACCGCCTATAGCGGCAACTAATGTAAACTTGGCTTCGCGATTTAAACTGGACCAACTGGCCTTAGGCTCTTCGATCGGGGGTGTCGCCGGTTCATACGCCAGGGTAGGTTGTTGACTACTCATCGAATTCCGCCTCCATCACATTAATTCGCTCTACAGTGTTCATTCGGCTTGTTTCGGTGCCCAACAGATAGTTGGAAGCCATCTCCCGGGCATACCTGCGCAGTTCACGGGCACCAGCGGCAGCGAGTGGATACGAGGTGACCCTTTCCCTGAAAACAACTACTTCTACAGCTGGCAGCAGAGTTTGGATGGCATAAGCCAAAGGCAGTCCGTTTTCCCAAATTTCCAGGGCATGCGAGTTGCCATTGATTAAATTGAGCCCTTTCTCCCGACAGGCGGCGAGCAAAGGATGTTGGTTGCGGACTTTACTGATACTGGCAACCACAGTGCCGATGGCTGGGTACATCGCCAAAATATCGTTTAGATTTTCTAAGCTGAAACCCGTGTGGGGAAAACAATGTAAGATTAGACCCACTTTGTTTTCAGGATTTCCGTGAACAACGACGCCTGTTTCCAAGGCATTAATCTCCCGCAGTTCAGTAGAATTATAAATTTGTCTTTCTGCTTCGAGCAGGCGGAGGTCCTGACTTTGGGCCATTAGCACTTCCAGTCTTGATAAAATGTGGGACAGGGTTATAATACCGTCCAACGGTCGGCCAACAATGACCACATTGCCGATGGTTCCGCCAAAGGCAGTATCCGTAAAAATGGGTTCATGGCCGTGCAGCAGGGCAATACCGGGGTGCAGCCCGTGAAAGGCTTCATGGAGTTCAAAAATGGCTAAATTGTAATGGCTTAAATAATCTTTGAGCGGAACGCCCCCACTGCTGGCAGCGTCTGCTACAGGATGATGCACAATCAAGGCGTCGACTTTGGAGGATGCAGCCAATTCCACTGCGGATTCCGTCAAGGTCATCACAACAGCTACTTTGTGCACAGGCATGGCCGGATCCCCGTAAACCAACCCAGGTAATTCCATCACCTCCTTTCCTGGGATATGGGAGGTTTTGAGTGTTACAAAGGGATTGCTCCCGTTAAACCTTTGAACTTGGTCGGTTACGACGCGGCCCCCAGTGATGGTGTTAAGCACAGCGACAATGTCTTGTACCAATACGTGTCCCACAGCAGCTGCCTCCTTGTCTCCGGTTAATTTGCGGCTTGTCCATGACCTGGAAAAAACAAAAACCGCCCCTGTCGAGCTTTTTTGTGACTTGAGCCCAAGCACGTTATGACAACGGTGCTTTTGCCTTAGCCTACAAGCTCGAAAACAGAGACGGTTCTATGGCACTGAAAAGAGTTCCTAAAACCAGTCCTATTAACTTAAAGGGGCTTGTTTAACACGATTAGGGTACCGGCTAATTCCGTGTGAGGATCATAATCTTTAAGGACACTTTGGATATCGAAATTGAACTGCCGGCTTAACTCGGTTCTTATATTCTCTTTGAATTCGTCCAAGAGAACTACATCAACCATCCTGGACAAAAAAGGCACTTTCCGGTCAATGACGGCATTTCCTGCGGCGCGGCGATGTTTGGCCACGATAAAAATGTAACACCCGGAAATCTCAACCTTTACCCATTTGGTCCCGACATTAAACAGCTTTTGATTAATTTGATTGTAACACCGTATAATATCTTGTTTGATGTCCCCGAAATACTCGCCGCCCAATGTCATCCTCCTAATCAGAGAAGGAATTGGCCAGAATGCGAAAAGGCCCGAAAGAATAATGTTTTTATTGCATTTAACTATACCATGAAACAGCATCTGAGTAAACATAAGGAAACAGAATTTTCAGGAAATTCGTCGTAAGAATTAGCGGGACCCCAATTGAAAATTCTTTCAGAGCGTTGAGGTGAGTAAGGGCAAGGTCACAGCCCAAATATGAGTTTGGGAGCTATTCCTTTTTACAACAAGCGGTTATCGAAGGCTGAGCCAAGGGTTTTTTCAACCGGCTCTTCTAGGAAGATCTTTTGTACCCACAAGGGTTAATTCCCCCAGGGGGCGAGCCGTTTCTAGCACTCGGTTATTTGTACGTCGTTGAGGTCAGCGATCTCGGTGTTGCGGTTGTTAGGTGCTGTTTTGCGGGCCTGAGGAGTAACGACCTGTTGAAACCGAACTATTTAGGATTTTGCATACTGCAGCTAATTCTATAATTGGAAATTGGCATAAGCAGAGACACCTACTAAAAAAATCCCAAAGTAGGTGTCTTTTTTAGAATTCTTGTGAAATCTCTGGCAGGTATCCTGATTCAGTAATGGAAATACAATACGATATACGAAATCTTTGGTTTGAAGAAGAATATAAATACAACTACTCAAAGTATAGAATGAAGATAAATCAGTGGCTAATGCTAATCCAGATTGTTCTTTGACGATAGGAGCTTTAGTCCAACTCCGAAGGGGTCTGTAATACGAGGAATGAGGGTTAATTTTTTAGGTAAAAATGTTTACCTCAGGGTTCAAAAAAGTTAGTTTATTTTAGGCTACAAGGAAAAACTCTTCTAAATATGAGGTAATGGGGAGGAAGTTGTGGAGGGACTGTAGTCCAAAGGAAAGAAGTTGACCATTATTTTTATTTGCTTTCAAATGGTCTCTGCGATATTTGCCGTTGTGTCTGTTACTTTCCGCCCACTGTCAGCTCTACAACCTTCTCCAGCGGCACCGGACCTGCATCTCCGAAACCCAGGGTGCCTTTGGGTGTAACAGCGAAGAGCAGCCGGTCCGGGCCGGACCAGCCCATAAACTGACCTGGATAGATAATGGGGCAAGGTACTTGTTCACCTTTGCGGTACAGCCACAGCACATTGGCATCCCCTAAGACCGCGTTGATATTGCCATCAGGTGACCACAGGCTGAAGGACTGGGGGAAAAGGACGTCGTCCGGTAATGGGGTAAACTGTCCGCTTTGTTCATCTACCGTGAATAATTGCTGTTTGGCGGGAAACGCCGACTGTCTGGTAACTTGAGAGCGGCTGGCTGTCAGCTCTCCATCGGGCCGCCAGCCTTGGTAGGTGATCTCCTGCTGGGCAGGTATGGACGTCAACGTTTTACCTTTCACATCCATAACCCGGGCCAGGGTCCAAGGTTCCCCGAGCCTGTCCTGATTGGTAACCAGCAGGAAGCGGCTGCTGTCCGGCGCCCAGCCGGCAAAAGTCTCGTCACGATTGCCGACTTGCAGGCGCAGTCCCGTAGCTAAATTAAGCAGCATCACGCTTTCGGCAGTGTGATAGGCTAAAAACCTGCCGTCCGGCGAAAAGACAGGCTCGTAATACTGGTGTCCTGCAGTTTCTTGCTGTAGTACCTCGTCACCTTGGGCAGTGTGTAAAATCAGCTTGCCGCCATTTTCAGGACCGTTCCATCCAGGGTATTCATCTATCTGATAGGCAGCAGCCCCGTTTAGGCTTAAGGCAAAAGTGGTTATCAGTTCGTTGCCGGCCTTAGTCAATACCTGCTGCCGGCCGCTGTCTACATCCAAAGTGATCAAGCGGGGGCTGCCTGATGCGTATTCTATCCCGGCCAGCACCGGACCCGTGTTCGTCCTGAACATTCGTACGTCCCGCAGGGGTGGAGTCTTAACTTGATAAACCTTTTCCGATTCTACAAAGGCGTTGCTCTGGAGCGCTGCCAGGTAGTTTTGCAGCAGCTGCCGTTTCCAGTCCTCCAGGGAGGGGTCGGCCAATAGCTCGCCATAACCCTGCTTATCTCCCGCATCTTGCAGGCAGCGTAGCTGCTCCAGCAATAGGTGAGGGTCGCCAGGCAGCACCTTCAGCCCCTCAGCTAAGATGCGCTTCTTCTCCGTCAGCTTCTGGTCGTAACTTCGGGCATAGTTCAAAAAATACTGGGCCAGGGCCGGGGTAATGCCGTCCACCGCCAAATCCTGGGGCGTAAATGAACCCACGGTTTGCTCAAATTCTTTCGTCTTGTTAAGCCGCAGGTACCTGGAGGCCAGTTCCAGCTTGTATGTGGCTTGAGGGTCCAGCTGGATAATTTTCTGCAAGGTTTGTATACTCAAGTCTGCCGGCATGCCCAAGACTGTATCGTAGAGCTGCTCCGCCAAAAGCTGCGTTACGTGCGGGTTATCCGGGCCGTACTTGAGGGCATCCTCCAGGTACATCCTCGCCAGGTCGCTGCCCTGTGGCTGCTTGGCGATTTCCGCTTGGGCCAGAGCTAACTTGCTCTGCACCAAGAGCGGGTAGAGAGATTTGCCCCTGCCGGCGTCCCTGGCCAGCAGAGACGATAAAAGTTTGTCCGCTTCGCTCCAGTCCTTTTGAGCCAGCATCACCTTTGCGATTTTCACCTCGACATCCCAGTTGTCAGGACTGGCCTTTAAGGCCAGATTATACTCTTCCAGAGCTAGGCCATAATTGCCCTCTGCCAGCGCTTCGTCTCCCTTGCGGGTGTAACGTTGCAGGGGACTGAAATTGCCGATAAGCCAGATTGTCCAAAGAACAGCCAGGAGAACCCCTGCTGAAATTCCCAGACCTTTTAGTCTGGGCTTCCCTTGCCAGTGCTTCACAATCCCGCTTCCCTTCTGAGATGTTCCAGCCGCCAGTTCCAGTCAAACATCAGGGTGTCTGGGGTCGGTACTATACTCTCTGCCCAAGCATTCTCCAAAAACCACCATAATTCCTGTTTCATGCTCAACGGTACCCTTATCATAAGCGGGGCAAAGGGACAGAGATACCACTTTATACCATTGGCAAACTGACGGATATGTCAGAAATGTACAATAATCTTTGAAGATATATAGGAAACGCAAGCTTCGAGATAAGGACGGAATTATAGAACCGTTCCCCCCCGCGAGTGATGTATTGGACTGACATTTCTGCTCAATAGAACCGGCAGTATGCCGATCTAGGCTGAGAAGTCGTAATAATACTACCCTCCCACGCACGTAGGGGGGCAGCATTGTCTATAATTGGAAGTTGAAAACGGTCATTAAAACGCAGCAATGGGTAATTGGAGTTGCAGGGGCTATAGAAAAACAGGATTTGCGGTCTGGCGTGTAGTATAGAGGTTGATAGAAACGAAGTATCTGCGAAACTATATTGCGTAAATGCCCCGTTTCACGAAATAAGGTGTGAGATTTTAGCATCCCGCGATAGATTTTTAAACACAAACTTTGAAGCTTTTATCGTAAAGGACGGTAGCAATGAAAATGCGTAGTGAACAGCAAATGATGGATTTAATAATTGATACCGGGAAAAATGATCAGCGCATTAGAGCTGTTATAATGAGCGGTTCAAGGGCTAATCTAAATGCCAAAAAGGATGTTTTTCAAGATTTCGATATTATCTATGTTGTAACGAGTGTCGGTTCTTTTGTATCTGATCATAGTTGGATAAGAATCTTTGGTGAGATGATGATTATGCAGATGCCAAAGTCTGACAGACTTATCTCTGACACAGATGACGGAAGTTTTACCTACCTTATGCAATTTACCGATGGTAACCGTATCGATTTAGGCTTAGTACAAATTGATAAAATCAATCTTATGAAGCGGGAAAGCCAAAGTCTACTTCTTCTTGATAAGGACGGAATTATAGAACCGTTCCCCCCCGCGAGTGATGCCGATTTTATCGTTAAGCAGCCGACTGAGAAGATGTTCAATGACTGTTGTAATGAGTTTTGGTGGATATGTACTTATGTAGCCAAAGGAATATGGCGTGATGAAGTGCCATACGCAATGTGCATGTATGATAGGTTTCTGAGAGATATGCTTTTTGAAATGATAAACTGGTATATAGGTATAAAGACGGATTTTACTATTAGCGTAGGCAAATGCGGGAAACATTTTAAAAAGTATCTTGAAGCTGAAATTTGGGATATGACCTCAAAACTCACTGTGATAGTAACTATGATAATCTATGGAAAGCATTATTTACGGCGGGCAATTTATTTAGGATTACGGCAGAAAAGGTTGCAGACCATTTTGGCTTTTTATATCCATATGGTTATGATAAACGTGTGACCGCACATTTAAATCATGTAAAGGAGTTGCCAAAAACTGTAGAAGAAATGTATTCTTGAGGTATTTAAAGCGCCCCATTTATTTGTGTCTTGCCTTCGGGACCTAACTTCGTGTAACAGCGTATTAGCAAACTTAGTATAGATGAAAGTGGTTAGGCCGCGGTATGGGACGATAGCCCTATAAGAGTTCCCTATTCAGAAATAACAAATATCGCATTCGACAGTAGATATGTCGAGGTATTTTCTAAATACATAAATGAGCCGCCCTTCATCAAGTGAGACGGTTAGTTCTTTAGAAATAAGGGCCTCCGGCATATGGTAGAGACATACTACCTCGTTGACTCTAAGTGCGCATTATCCATATAATTATTGTTAAAGTTGCTATAAGACTAACAAATCAGAGGGATCGGTCATGAAGGAAGTAACCGCAGCAATTATCCTAAAGGAAAACCAAGTCCTAGTTGCCCAAAGAGCGCCGGGTGAAAACTTAGAAGGCAAATGGGAGTTCCCGGGTGGAAAAGTCGAACCGGGGGAGACTCCTCAGGACTGCCTAAAGCGTGAAATAAGAGAAGAACTTGACATTGAGATAGAGGTTCTGGATTTTTTCGATGAAAGCATCTATACATATGAAAGCGGAAAAATCAAGCTGCTGGCTTTCTGGTGCAAGTGGATTTCAGGGGACATCACTCTGAAAGTGCACAGCCAGATCGTGTGGGCCAGTCACTATGAGCTGGATTCATTTGACTTTGCCCCTGCAGATATTCCGCTG
>JAJYNB010000345.1 GCA_021786555.1 Bacillota bacterium
CCGATCTCTGCAGTACTGCCTCTGACTGCCCGTAGTTATGCCTTCTTCTCAGAAATGGGATGAGCCGGGCACGGTGGTGATGAAAAACCTTGCCTGAAGGCAGGTAGTAGATGTTTCCCCCTTGTTCCAGCAGCCGCCAGCAGAGGTCAACATCTTCCCCCACCCGCATTGCAGGGTCAAAGCCGTCAACCTCAAGTAAAGACTTTCTCCGGACCAGGAGGTTGCATGTGGGCAGGTAAGATACGGCAGACCCTCTTCTTACCTTCCTGGATTCGTCTCCCATAGACAGGGGTGACTGGACCTCCTCATACCTTTCAAGGGCCCTGTCAAGGGCTGCCGGTTCAACCTTTCCACCCGCCGCCGCCACGTCAGGAAACTGAAAACAAGGAACCAGGTTTTTCAGCCACTGCCCGCCGGCAAGGCAGTCATCGTCCAGGAAAGCTATAACCTCGCCTTTTGCGCTGCGGACAGCAGTGTTTCTCGCCTCCCCAGGTCCACTGTTCCGCTCCAGCCGGATAACCTGCGCAGAAGGTAAATCCACATCTACAGGAAGCGGAGAAAAGTCGTCAACTACGATGATTTCCAGCTTGTCTGACGGATAATCCAGGTTCAGCAATGATTGCAGACAGAGCCCTAACATCTCGGCACGGTTGTAAGTTGGGACTACAATGCTCACAAAAGGCAGTTTGGATTCGGCCAGACGGGGAAAGTTCCTTGTGAGAATACCCTGGTTTTCCAAGTGCAAAATAAAAGACAGGGACTTGGTATTCCAGGTTTCACCCCAGGGAGCAATGCCGCATGCCTGCTTTACAGCTTCTGCCCCGGCCGCATTTAACTTTAAAATCCGCCGGGGATAATCAACGATCAGGCTGCTTCCCTCTTGTCCGGCCTGCAGGGTCACACCCTTGGCAAAACTGTACCTGTTCATAGCCTTGCCCCCGGTTCCCGGCGCAAAAACGCAATGATTCTGTCCGCCAGCTGTTCGGGTGATCCGGATGCAATCTCACCCTGCTTGCGTGCCACACCTCCCTGTAAAATTTTCCTCAGCCGTTGTTCCGCCGGTAAATTTGGATCCGGTGTAACCGGCCTCACGGGCACAGGCCTGGCCAAACGCAGCGAAACCGTATGGGCCAGGTTGGCCCGTTCCCCTGTGTTCTCTGCGGAGAGCCCCAAACCGGCCAGGTCGATGCAAGGAACAGTTTCTGAAAAAGCGGCAACCGAGTCTGGCAGGTCGGGGTAGAGACTGTCCCCCCCGTCCACCAGGGCAATCACGGCCGGCAGCCGTACATGCACCCTTTCCCGCCTGCCCTTTTCCAGCTTTCTTACCACAACCGCTGTCTCCTTTTCCAGCCGTTCAATGGTCGTAACACCGGGAACATAGGAGATACCGGCTGCTGCCGCAGCAACTCCAGGCAGCAGACTTAGCATTTGGTCCAAACAATTGTCCCCGCACAGAACCAGATCAGGTTCCACTCTTGCTAAAGCTGCCGCCAATGTTTTGCCTTTGCCGAGTTGATCAGCCCCAGCTAAGGCTGAATCCCAAATCCTCAACACACGTTGGGCTCCCGCCGCACGGCACCAGCGCAGAGTTTCCTCCGACTCTTTATCACCCAGGGAAAGGGCGGTTACACTCTTATCCCCTCTTACCGGCAGAGAGTTCAAGGCATAGTCCAGCGCAAGCCAATCTCCCGGGTTTACAATGTTAATCATCCCCTCAAGGAGGGGCTTCTCACCGAACTCATCTACCGGCAGAGGAATCCTGCAATCGACAACGTTTCTGACCAGTACTGCGATTTTCATTTAACCCCCCCTTTGTTAGGCGAAGCGGAAACTGACACCATATCCCCCTTTCGGGTATTCCCACGCCAAAGCGCCCCGGTCGCAGACAATGTAACAGGTGCCGCATTCCAGACAAGCTTCGTAGTTAAACACCACGCCGTCCTCCTGGCGGGGAAGGTAACACTGGGCAGGGCAGGCAGTCAGGCAGGCCCGCTGCTTACAGGTTCGGCAGTTCGCATAATTCACCCTAATGTGAGGTTCTCTGTCAACGCGGTAACGGCTGAATTTCAGGCGCATCGAAATGTCTACCATACCAAACCCCTTCCCAATTGATACCCGTCCCTGGCCATCTGCCAGAAGCCGATCTCTTCATTCAGCAATCCTTTGACAATACTGGCCAGTTTCGGATGGCCCTGACCGTCTACCGCAAACCATTTCTCCAGCGTGCGGCACACCAGGGATGGATAAACCTCGTACAATCTTTTGTTTAACACCACGGGCAGAACATGCTTGTACCTGTTAAGGTCCCTAAGGACAAAGCTTCCTTCCAGCCGTTCCCTATACTGGGCCAGGGTCTGCGCGTCAAACCTGCCTTTTTCGCAAGCGTTGGCTGCGGTTTCCGCTGCCGTCCAGCCGGCCGCCATGGCAAAGTTTACCCCTTCAAGGAAGACCCCTCCCATTAAGACCATTCCGGCAGCGTCTCCGGCTACCAACATCCCGCCGGTGTATAGTTTCGGCGTCATTGCAACCCCTGCCTCCGGTATCAAGTGAGCAGAGTATTCCAGGAAACGGCCTCCCTCAAGCAGAGGTGCAATTACAGGATGGCGCTTGAATTTTTCCAAAGCATCATAAATGGCAGCCTTTTTATCCTTTAAGGAATGGGCGTGGACCACTACACCCAACGCCAAACTGCTGCGGTTGGTATAGAGAAAAGCGCCCCCGTGCAGTCCGTCCCCCATGCGGCCGAGAAATTCATTGGACAGGCCTTCGTCCCCGGTCAGTCTAAACCTTTCCTCAACTGCGCCGGGCGGAAGCTGTATAGTCTCCTTGACTCCCAGCGAAAACTGGTCGGGCCTGAAATCTCCCCTAAGGCCGGCTTTTCGCGCCAGCAAGGAAAGGACTCCGTCCGCTGCTATAACAACATTCGCCCTAAGCTCCCCCCGCCTGCCGCGCACCCTTACTCCGACAATCTGGCTGCCCTCTCTGATTATATCTTCTACAGTACTCTGGGCCAGGAGTACTGCTCCGGCCTTTACCGCTTCTTGGGCGTACCAGCGGTCAAACCGGGGACGCTGGATCACAAAACCGTTATAGGGGGGCTGTTTGAAATTTGCACTCTCGAAGTCCAGGGAAACTGCTGATTCACCGGCCAGCAGGGTGATCATTTTGCGGTGAATGTACCTTTCCACAGGGGCTTCCTGCCAGTATTCCGGGACCAGTTGGCTCAGCACCCCGCCGAACAGGGCGCCGCCAAACATATTCTTAGACCCCGGGTACTCACCCCGCTCCAGCAGCAGGACCTTTAAGCCTTTGCGGGCAAGGACCAGGGCTGCAGTAGTTCCGGCCGGGCCTGCCCCGACAACTATTACATCAAACGACTTGTTCAAGGGGACCCTCCTCCCTTATCTGCCGCATTTTTCGCAGCAACAGCGGGACTATTTCCCTGAAGTCTCCGATTACCCCAAGATCAGCCAGGCGCAGTATAGGCGCCTGGGGGTCTGTGTTGACAGCGATGATTTTCCCTGTCTGGATTCCCGAAATATGCTGCGCCGCACCGGAAATTCCAAGGGCGAAATACATTTCCGGCGAAACGAGCCTGCCCGTCTGCCCAATTTGTTGATTGAAAGAAATTAAACCTGCATCCACCGCCGGCCTGCTCCCGCCGATGGGAGCTCCAATGGCCGCAGCCAAGTTCTGAACCAGTTGATAATCGGCACTCTGCACTCCCCGTCCGATCCCGACTATGAAATCGGCCTCCCCGATATCCAACTCCTGCGCCGGTAAGAAAAAGGTATCCAGTAATTGCAGTGAGAATTCCTGCTCTTCTGCGCCGACAGAACCTGCCGGCACACCACTGCCAGCCAGCCCGACTACTTGCGCAGCGCCTTGACCGGCCGGTTCAACCGCCCCCGGATTGATGTCGGCCATTACGAGCACACTGCGTTTTCCCGTAAGTTCGTATATGATCTGATACTGGCCGTTATAAACGTTTGTTGTAACCTCAGTAATTCCATGCCGGAAATTTGCCTCAACACAATCCGACACCAGGCCCGCATCAAGACTAAGGGCTAAGTTTGGGGCAGCCTCCCTGCTCGCCAGAGAGTCTGGCAGAATAATCAGCTCATACCCCTGCTCCCGTACCAACTCTGTGATTATGCCCACTCTTGCTTCAGGTGAGTAATAGTCAGCGGTTGAGCCCGCCACCTGGAAAATTTGACTGATACCATACTGACCGAGGAACTCAGGAACCCCCTCCCAGCCCGCACCAAAAACTACCGTATCCATTTCCACCCCCAGCTTGGCAGCGTTCCTGCCGAAGCAGGCGCACAACCGCCGGGAAGATTCAGCCAGGTCATCATCTTGAAGTTGCAGTACAAGTAAACAGCTTAACAATTTGATCCTCTCCCAGCCAACTATACGAAGTCCGAAGTCCGAAGTCCGATCCAGGTTATGCTCTATCGCACTCGTCACAGTTGCATGTTCCGGCAAGAAATACACGCACTCGGACCTCGGACCTCGCACCTCGGACTTCGACTAAATACTGCGTCCTACTCTGAACCCGTCCATAATCGCATGTTCCATTTTGCGGGGGGCCAGACAGTCCCCTATGCGGTACACCTCGGGGACTTTGCTTTTAAGCCTGAAGTAAAGTTCTTCCCTCGGCCGCGGGTGTCCGACCAGGACTACGGCGGTTATATCCTCAAGCCTGGATTCCCTGCCGTTATAGTGGTTGAAGATTGTGACGGAATTCCTGCCGATGGATTTGACGATGCTGTTGGTGATCATCTCTATGCCCTGCTCCAAGGCGCGTCTATACCATAACTGGATATCCATAGTGGTCATCAGGTCAGGCCCCGCATATAGTCCTGCAGTTAAAATTAATACTTGTTTGTTTAGATAGCTGAGATATTCAGCAGTGCTGGTTGCCTGATGAAAACCGATATCATCGATTACCAGCACCCTGTCACCAGGCACTTCTCTGCCCGCGAGGACTTCGTAAAAGGTCAGAACGTGCGGTTGGTCCGCACCCGGGATGCAGCAGTGCCCCGCTTCGGACCCTGCAGCAACCACGACTGCATCAGGATTTTCCCGGGCAACGAGGTCGGGCCTAACTTCAACCCCCAGTTGGATATCGACCCCGAAATTAGAGATTTCAGTGATCTGGTTCCTGATTACATCGGAAAACTCTTCCCGGTTTGGCCCCTTGGTTAAGAGCTTAATCTGCCCGCCCAGGGCGCTCTCCCTTTCGTAAAGGCTCACCCTGTGGCCCCTCCGGGCAGCTTCTTTAGCTGCCTCCAATCCAGCCGGTCCTCCACCGACTACCATCACCTTTTTCTTTCTGGACGGGTAGGTAATGGAGTGATAACCGTATTTCTCTTCTCTGCCCGAAGCCGGGTTTTGCAGACACCCCAGATCTTTGTTTAGTCCGGTTCTGGCAGCGCAGCCCTGATTGCAGGCGATACACTGGCGGATTTCCGCATGACGCCCTTCCAAAGCTTTGCGGGCAAACTCCGGGTCGCAAATTTGTCCCCGCGCAATACAGACCAGGTCTGCCTGGCCCGAAGCCAGTATCCGTTCCGCCTGAGCAGGAGCGTTAATGCGGCCCGCGGCAAATACCGGAACATCCACCACTTCCTTGATCCCGGCAGCGGCATAAGTATTGTAGCCAAGGGGCACATGCATTGAACCTTCCACCATATACAGATTAAAGAAATTGGCAGTGCTGGTATTGATGAAATCCACCAGTTTCAGGTCGCAAAGGTAGGAGGCGGCCTTTTTCATATCTTCTAGGGTAAGGCCTCCATCCACCAATTCGTCTCCGCTTAGCCTGATCCCCAGGGCGTGATGGTGTCCGGTTACCTTGCGCAGCGCGCCCATTACCTCCACCGCAAAGCGCATCCGGTTTTCGAAACTGCCCCCATATTCGTCGCTTCGTTCGTTGGTCAAAGGAGAGATGAACTGCCGCAGCAAAGAGCTGTGGGAACCCTGCACCTCACAGCCGTCAAAACCGCCCTTGATTATATGTTCCGCTACCAGGCAAAAGCCCCGGATAACCTCACGCATGTCTTCCTTGTCCATTACTTTCGGCATTTCTCTGAACATTGGGTCCGGGATGCTTGAAGGACCCCAAAGTGCCCGCCGCGTAAAAGCACTTGACCCCTGCTGGCCGTTATGATTGAGCTGGGCAAATATCTTGCCGCCGTGACGGTGCACTTCAGAGGTGATCTTGCGGTATCCGGGAATTACCCTGGGGTCAAAGGCATCGATCAGCTTTTCGTAAGCAAGGTCAGTGGGATGTATCGACTGTTCTTCGGTAATTATCAGCCCCGCCCCGCCCTTGGCCCTTTCCCCGTAGTAATAGGCATGGCGCATCGTTGGCATGTGGTTGTCCGCAAAATTAGTCAGATGCGCAGGGAAAACAATTCTGTTGCGTAAGGTTACCGGGCCGATGCGTACCGGAGAGAAAAGATGCAGGAATTCCGTATTCAAATCCCACAACTCCTTCGTCAAATACTTCTGCCAACCGTATATCCCTCCCGGATGGCCGCTCCAATTCCTCTGGGAGCCAAACAATCACCTATCCTGTAAATTTCTCTGACCCGGTCTTTCAGGGCAGTGTACAAGCTGTCCTCAGGTTTTGGCCAGGAATTATAGACGAGTAAGTCTATGTCCGGCAGTGCCGCCGTGATCCCGCTAAAAATATTTTCGATGACTGCCGTGTTGCCGTTAATTTCCCTCAACTTATGGCTGGTAAATATTTCGGTGCTGGGGACCATTACCCGTTGGTTCCAAAATGAAAGCTCCATGGTTTGAGCCAGTTTGTTTCCCGCGAAAAAATCCGGGGTAACAAGATAGAGCTTGTTACCGGCAGCCACAAGTCTTTCCGCAACCCGGGCCATGACCTGATCGCCAATCTCATCCCAAAGCAAGACTGTCTTTCCCTGCTCTACAGGTGTCAGCGCCTCCCGGGCGGGTATTTGACGCACATTTACGCCGGAAAATGCCGGACCAGCGCTCCTCGCTCCCGTAGCTAAAACGAGCACATCCGGTTTGTCAGCAAGGATTCCCTCCGGGGTCCCAGGCTTGCCTTTAACCACCCAAACTCCGACCTCGGACAATTCCGTTTGCCAATAAGCCAGGACCCGGGAAACCCCGGCGGTGCCCATAGCCAAAAAATCTCCTCCCAGGTCAGGCCCGGCTTCCCACAGCGAGACCCGGTGCCCACGGTTTGCTGCAGTTACAGCTGCTTCCATTCCCCCGGGCCCACCGCCCACCACCAGTACTTTCTTAACTCTGGCGGCATGCGAGGGCGTAAGCTTGGATTCCCCGGCCTCAACCCCTGCCAGCGGGTTAAGCATACAGGCAAGCGGTTTTCCCATACTCCTGCGCACCAAACAACCCTGGTTGCAGGAAAGACATTCCCTGACCTCGTCCTCCCGGTCTGCAGCCAGTTTAGCCGGCAGTTCCGGGTCGCAGATCAGGGCCCTGTTCATGCATACCCCATCTACCACTCCTTGCTCCACCAGACCCGCTGCATATTGCGGTCTATGAATTCTGCCTTCGGCAAACACAGGCAGCCTGACCTTCTGTCTGATTTTCCCGGCAACATCCGCAGCCAGGCCCTCTTCGGCATAAAAAGGAGCTTGGTAAAGGTGCAGCGAGAAAAGGCTGCCAACCGTAACCGTGATATAGTCAAGCAGGTTAAACTGCTCCAGTTCCGCGGCTATCTTCACGGCATCGTCAGGGGTCAAACCGGCCCAAGGGGCAAATTCATCTCCGCAAAGCTTGAGGCCCACCAGTTTACCCTGGCCCAAAGCTTTGCGCACCGCCAACAGCACTTCAACCGTAAGCCGCAAGCGGTTAGACAGGTCACCACCGTAGTCATCTCTCCTCTGGTTTGTCAGAGGAGAGATAAACTGCCTCAAGAGCGAAAACTGTCCTGCGTTTATTTCAATTCCGTCAATGCCCCCAGCATCGGCATAACCGGCTGCCTTGGCAAACCCTGCTATTACTTCCTTGATGTCTTCGGTTTCCAGGGCCTTGGGCACTTCGCGGGAGACCACATCCGGCACAGCGCTGGGAGCCCATAATTCACGCATTGAAGTGCTGCCTTCCGACTGCATCCCGCTGTGGTTAAGCTGAGCCACCACAAGACTGCCGTAAGCATGAACCGCCTCTGATACCTGGCGGTAGCCGGGAATTATTTCCTCACGGTAGCCGAACAGGGCTTTCTCGTAGGGGAGATCCGATGGATGTACCAGCTGTTCTTCCAGGACTAGCATGCCTGCCCCGCCCTTTGCTCTTTCCCGGTAGTAGGCAACATGCTGTTCAGAAATCAAATTGTTCTTGGCAAAATTGGTTGGGTGGGAACCGAAAATTATTCTATTAGGCAGTTCCAAATCCCTGACGTTCAATTTGCTTAAGAGTTTACTGAATCGAGACTGCGCCATCTGATTCTCTCCTCATACATTCGGGATCGGACCTGCTCCAGTCCTTATACACCAAATAAGCCGCCCCGCGGCAACCTCCCCTGCACTTCCCGAAACTGTCACAACTTGTACAACTCCCGGGTTTTTGCTGCCGCAACTGCTTAAACAAGCCGGATTCCTGCCAGAGCCGGGAGAGAGGTTGTTCCTTGATATTTCCCACTGCCAAGGCCGGATCGGCTGTAAAAGGACAGGGATACACGAATCCATGGGAATCCACGGAACAAGTTAACTTGCCGGCTCCGCACTGACTTAATCCAGGTAAGGGCTCGCCCAAAGCGGAAAGGAAGAAAAACGAGTCTCCAGTGGTTACATCGGGGTGTCTTTTCAGCCACTGGAACAGTTGGAAATACTGTTCCCTTGAAGGCGCCAGGTCCCGCCAGCACTCGCCCGCCCGCCCGGAGGGGCGCAGCCTGGACAAGCGCAGCCTGGCGTCAAAGGAAGCGGCAAGACGGTACAGTTCATCAAGCCCAGGCACTGCCGATTTTGTTACGACGCAATTTACAGATACTCTGATGTTTTTTTTCCGCAGAAGTTCTATCGCCCTTACGACCTTGTGAAAGGTCCCCACTCCTCTGATAGGGTCGTTCACTGCCTGCTCCCAGCCGTCAAGACTTACCTGCACCCTGAGACCCCGTTTGGCAACCTCAGCGGCGATGGTTCCGTCTATCAATGTGCCGTTGGTGCTGAACTGAATGTATACCCCTTTCTCCCCGGCATAATCCGCAATGTCAAAGAAGTGAGGGTGCAGCAGGGGCTCACCGCCCCCCACATTGATGTAGAACACCCTCATCTCCGCCAAGTCGTCTAGAAACAACTTGATTTGACTCATGTCTAATTCGCCTGGCTTTTTGTCCGTACTTGCAGCCAGACAATGTACACACCTCAAGTTGCACCGGTCCGTTATCTGCCAGGTCAGACATATGGGAGCGCTGAGCGGTCCTGTTTCAATTTCAGCTTTCATAGACAATGCCCAACTCCTCCAGAGCAGCCAAAGTACCTAAGACACGTCGCTCCACTTTTGCCCGATCGTCAACACCACTACCCAGTCTGGACGCAATCTCAGCCACCGTACCGGAGCCCGCTAATTGCAGCAAGTCAATGGCCCGGCGGGACTTGAGAAAGAACAGCCGGTCATCAGATCGCCGGTACACAACCCCACCGAATTCTTCATACCGAAACCTTACCTCCGGGTCTACCCGGTACCAGCTCCTGGCATCCAATCCAGACACCACCTTATAATAGAAGTTCCAGGCGCGGACTCACTCAGGGACGGGCTCGGACAAAGGGTACTGTGTCACGGGGACGGTTCCTTTGACACCGAAGCCACTTTTGACACGCCCCTCTTCCCCTCCCAATGTCAAAGGAACCGTCCCTCTGACACCCTACGCCCCTCTTCCCCTCCCAATGTCAAAGGAACCGTCCCTAGATCGGAA
>JAJYNB010000376.1 GCA_021786555.1 Bacillota bacterium
TGAACCATACGGAAAAATCATCTGCCTCTCCCCTTTCAAGAGTTTTAACCCAGTAAGTCCCCGACAGCAAGGGCGTAGCCGCGGGCGAACGCCGCTGCTGCCATCCGTTTCCCGCCCTGGGGCTGGACTTCTCGCACCAACAGGACACCCTGGCCGGTTTGGACCTCAAACCCCGCATTTTTGTCAACCCGGATTACGGTTCCGGGAACAGCCTTCCCTGGGTTGTCTTCAGACCTGGCCAGCCAGACTTTAACAATCTTTCCCTTATAAATAGTATAAGCCCCAGGCCAAGGATTCATGCCGCGAATCAAATTGTTCAAACTTTGGCTGTCCCGCTTCCAGTCGATCAGTTCAGCTTCCCTGGTCAGCATTGGCGCATAAGTGGCCAGAGAGTGGTCCTGGGGTGCCCTTTTCAATTCTCCCCGGGCCAGTTCCCCGAGTGCTTCGACCAAGAGAGTCCCACCCAGACCGGCCAGCCTGTCGTGGACCGTCCCCACCGTATCTTCCGGCCCGATCTCAATTTCAGCATGCAGCAGCATATCCCCCGTATCGAGTCCCCGGTCCATCTGCATGATGGTTACCCCGGTCTTATCTTCCCCGTTGATTACACACCAATGCAGCGGGGCTGCGCCGCGGTACTTGGGCAAGAGGGACGCATGGACGTTGATGCAGCCGAAGGGCGGCAAATCCAATATTTCCGTCGGCAGGATCTGGCCGAAGGCCGCAACGACAATAACGTCGGGTTCAAGCTCTGCCAGTTTGGCCAGGAACCAGGGCTCCCGCACCTTCTCGGGCTGCAGGACCTCCAGCCCCGCAGCCAGGGCCGCCTCTTTCACCGGTGTATATCCCGGAATCTGCCCTCTGCCCTTCGGCCTGTCGGGTTGGGTAACGACGGCCACTACCTGATAACCTCCCGTGGCCAGTGCTTCCAGGCTGGGTACAGCAAAACCGGGTGTCCCCATGAACACTACCCGCATGCTTGTTTCCTACTTTCTCTCCAACTTCGTCGCCTTATCCACGAAGAGTATACCGTCCAAATGATCAATTTCATGCTGCAAGGCCCGGGCCAGGAGTCCCGTACCCTCAACTTTAATCACTTCGCCGTTGCGGTCCAGGGCTTTTACCACAACCCGGGCCGCCCGGCTGACTTCCCCGTACACCCCCGGAATGCTCAGGCACCCTTCCGAATCGGTGTCTTCCCCTTGTCTCTCGCTGATTTCGGGGTTAACCAGTTCAATCAACCCCTCGCCCACATCCACTACCACCACGCGCTTGGAAACCCCAATCTGCGGGGCAGCCAGTCCCACGCCGTTGGCTTCGCGCAGGGTGTCCGCCAAATTGTTCAGGAGTTTGCGGATGTTGTCCGTAACTTTGGGTACAGGTTTAGCCTTCTCCCGTAAAATCTGGTCTCCCAGTTCCACTATCTGATAAACGGCCACTATCATGCACCTCATTCTCAAGAAGTAATCAGGAGTCAGGAGTCAGAATTCAGAATGGTTCAGCTACAAACCTTCTCTCATTCTGCCGGAATTGAGTCACTTGGGGACGGTTCTCCAGTGACTCACTTTTGAGTCAATTAGGGGCGGTTCTCCATATTAGACCACTTTTGAGTCAATCAGGAACCGTCCCCAAGTGACTCACTGACTCCTGACTCCTGACTCCTGACTCCTGACTCCTGACTCCTGTACTGTCAAATCATTCCCATGGGGTCCAGGTCCAGGCTTAAGGAGATACCGCCGATAGAGCTGTACTGGTAAAGCTGCTTAATGGCGTTTCCCATGCCTGCTTTTAAATCCGCCACCTGCTTGCCTTTCAGGATAACCTGCCAGCGGTAACGGTTTTTTAATTTGCTCAGCGGACTTGGCGCAGGACCCAAAATCTCCAGGGGGTGGTTCAGGCCCCTGTTGCGTCCTTCCAATTCCTGGCGTAAAGCACCGCCCAAATCCTGGGCACTGCGGATGACATTTGCTTCAACTTCGCCGGACAAAACCACCCGGAACAGGTGATTGAAAGGGGGGTATCCCAAAGCCCGCCGGAAAGAGATTTCCTGGCGGAAAAAGCCCTGGTAGTCATGTTCCCTGGCGCTGTTGATGCAGGGATCGCCTGGGGAAAAAGTCTGGATAACCACCTCTCCGGGCAAAGCCCCCCGGCCCGCCCGTCCGGCCACCTGGGCCAGGAGCTGAAAAGTCCTTTCCCTGGCCCGGAAATCAGGCATGTTCAGAGTTATGTCGGCTGAAACCACCCCGACCAGGGTAACCCGTGGGAAATCCAGCCCCTTAGCTACCATTTGGGTACCGATAAGCACCTGGGCCTCTCCCCGGCCAAACTCAGCCAGGATCTCACTGTGGGCGCCTATCCGGCCTGTGGAATCAGTATCCAGGCGCAGCGCTTTGACAGCGGGAAAGAGAGTATGTATTTCCTGCTCCACCCGCTGCGTGCCCAGCCCGAAATACCGGATGTGCCTGCTGTTGCAGGCCGGGCAGCTCTGCGGCGCTGACACGCTGTGGTTGCAGTAATGACATCTTAATTCACCGGAACCCAGGTGGTAAGTCAGGCTGATGTCACACCTGGGGCATTTCGCTGTATAACCGCATTCCCGGCATACCACAAAAGTGGAATAGCCGCGCCGGTTGAGAAACAGGATTGCCTGTTCGCCCCGGTCAAACCTGTCCTGCAATTTCTCAATCAACAGCCGGGAGAACACACTCCTGTTACCTGCTACTAATTCTTCCCGCAAATCAACGATTTCAACCGGCGGCAGAGGCCTGCAATCAATGCGTTCCTCCAGGCTCACCAGCTTGTATTTGCCCGTCAGGGCCAGGGCGTAGCTTTCCAAAGAAGGTGTGGCACTGCCCAGTACCACCGTACAGCCGCACAGTTCGGCCCTTTTTTGTGCCACTTCCCTGACATGGTATTTGGGGCTTTCCTCCTGCTTATAAGCTTGCTCATGTTCTTCATCAATGATAATCATGCCGAGGTTTTTGACGGGGGCAAATACGGCTGACCTGGCGCCGACCACCACCCCGGCTTCACCGCCGGCCACCTTCTGATATTCCCGGGCCCGCTCCCCTGCAGCCATTCCGCTGTGCAGAACCGCTACCCTGCCGGGGAAAGCCTCGGAAAATATCTTATAGATTTGGGGGGTCAAGGCAATTTCCGGCACCAGCACCAGAGCCCTCTGTCCTGACTGCAAGAGCCGGGATACCAGCCGCACATAGACCTCGGTCTTGCCGCTCCCCGTCACGCCGTGCAGCAGAACGGTCCTGCCCTTTTCCCCCAGCACAGCCTCGATCTCTGTCACTGCCCTATGTTGCGCCGGCGTCAGTTCCACCCCTGTCCTGGGCTTGACCGTCTCAGGCAGCCTTGAAGCGCCGCCGCTAACGGCGCGCACTCTGTGCTGCGTCTCCATGGCTAAAAGTCCCCTGGCAACCAGGCTTTCCACATGAGGCAGGATTTCCTTTCCCAGCCTGGTGGTGAGATTTTTTAATTTGACAGGTTTCCTCCCCTTATGCACCGCCTGGAAGACTTTGCCCGCTTCCGGGTCCAGGAATCCCAGAGCCTGCACGTCTGGAGCATCCGGGGGAACCAGTACCTTAACAATTATCTCCTCCCTGACCCCAAAGGGCGCAGGGAGTATACACTGCAGTGCCTGAACAAAGGGGCAGACATAGTAATCCGCCATCCAGCGGGCCGTCTCAATCAGTTCAGGACTTAACAAAGCTTCCTTATCAAGGCAGCTGATAATAGGTCTGGCCCTGACCGCCGGCGCAGCCAGGTCAAGACCCACCACGATTCCTTCCACGGTCCTGCGGTTGAAGGGGACCACAACCCGCGAACCGATTTCCAGTTGCATCGTATCAGGGACTGCATAGTGAAAGGACCTGTCTACCTTACGGTTGTGAATATCTACGACTACCTCGGCAAAGCGACGGGTCATGCACTCCCCTCCGCAGCTTTATTTTAGTCCCATTATAACAGATAAAATCCGCTCCACAAAGAGGATAGCCCCTTTCATAAACAGCACAGCTTTTGAGCATAACTAATTGAGTAATAATTAACACAAAATGACTCAGGAGGAAAACGATGTTAACCAGGCGGGAATTTATCAGCTTATGCGCAAAGACAACCATGGCGGTCAGCCTGTCGGAAGTGCTGCTCGCCGATTTGGATAAAGCAATTACCGCCAAAGAAATCAAAAAACCTACGATTATCTGGCTGGAACTGGGCTCCTGTACCGGAAACACCATTTCCCTGGATAACACCGCCTCCCCCAGCGTCAAGGAGCTCTTCAGCAAGGTCATCGATTTGCGCTTCCACTGGATTTTCATGAACGTGGAAGGGAGTAATGCCACCAACGTTATGCGCCAGACCGCAAAAGAAAAGGCCGGAGAATTCATCCTGGTGATAGAGGGCTCAGTGGTGCTGGCAGACGGCGGGACCTGGGACAATATCGCCTACGAAAACGGCAAACTGGTGACGGGAGTTTCCGTACTCAAGGACCTGGCTTCCCAAGCCAAGCAGGTAATAGCTATCGGCAGCTGTGCCGCCTTCGGAGGCCCCTCCGCGGCCCACCCCAACCCTTCCAAATCTGTTGGGGTCCAGGATGTGCTGGACAGGCAGGTAATCAACACCCCCGGCTGCCCCTGCCACCCGGACTGGTTTTTAGGCACACTCTATCACCTGATCAATTACGGGCTTCCCGAACTGGACACTTACAACAGGCCGAAGCTTTTTTATGGTCGACTGCTGCACGACCAGTGCCAGCGCCGCACCTATTTTGAGAAAGGGATTTTTGCCCAGAATCTTGGCGACCCCTGGTGCATGTTTACCATAGGCTGCCGCGGCCCCCGCACTTATGCCGACTGCCCCAACCGGGAGTGGAACGGCACCGACAACTGGCCCGTCGGGTGCAACACGCCCTGTATCGGCTGTGTGGAACCCGGTTTTCCTGATGTGTCCATGCCCTTCTTCCAGCGCTACCCTGATTTGAAGCTTCCCGGTTTTACGGCCAATCTGGATAAGGCTGCGCTGGCCGCCGGCATTGTTACCCTGGGAGGTTTGGGCGCCCACCTGGGGGCCAGCCTTGCCACCCGGCGCCTGCGCAAAAATCTCACAGAAACTTCCCTGCCCCTAACCCCGCCAGGTCCGCACACTGAGGCCCAGTTGGAAGGGATTCGGACTGAGACCGTACCGGAAGGAGCGCCGACTCAGGCGAAAGTGGTCCGGACAGAGCCGGCACCCGCTCTACTCCAAGTCCGCCGGCCCCGCAAAGCTCGCCGGACACTGCACAAACAATAACTCTGGTAAGGAATTCAGGAGTCAGGAGTCAGAATACTTCGAGATAAAACCGCCTGTCTTTACCAAATAGGATAGTTTCATTCATCAGTGGTGCCGCCTAGCGGCATGTAAGTCTGAATTCTGACTCCTGACAAATTTTTACGATTCGAAGGAGATACAATGGAGACCCGCACTATCATACCTCTCACCCGGATTCACCAACCTTTAAAGCTGGAATTGGACCTGGAGAGTGACCTGGTCACAGACTGCAGATCCTCCGGGACCATGTTCCGGGGCTTTGAACTGATGCTGGAAGGGCGTGACCCCAGGGATGCTGCATACCTTACCCAACGCATCTGCGGCATCTGTTCCACCGCCCATGGTATGGTTGCTGCCCTGGCGGTAGAAGACGCCTGCAAAGTAGAGATTACCCGTAATGCCGCCCTGATGCGCAACCTCATTTACGGAGCCGACGTGCTGCAGAACCATTTGCGCCACTTTTACGTACTGGCCCTGCCGGACTACATCACATCGCCCAAAACCCCTCCCTTTGAGCCCCAGTCCAGTTACGACAAGCGCTTTACCAAGGCGGAAAATGATAAGCTGGTGGAAAGTCTTTGGCAGGCAATAGAGACAAGCCGCCTGGCCCACCAAATGCTGGCAATCTACGGCGGCAAAGCGCCCCACCAGCATGGCATCGTCCCCGGCGGTACTTCCATGGCCCCTGATGCCGACCGCAGCAACAGATTTCGCGGCCTGCTCAAAATTGTATTGGAATTTGTCAACGAACACCTGCTTCCCGATGTGGAACTCCTGGCCACCAAATACAACGACTACTTTAAACTTGGCCGGGGTCCGGGCAACTTCCTCTCCTACGGCATGTTCCCGCAAAAAGGCAGCCTCAATCCCAAATACCCCGCGGGAGCCTATCTGGACGGTAAACTCTCCGACCTGGACATCAGCCTGGTTTCCGAAGACATTTCCCATTCCTGGTTCAACGGACCCAGTGTCCAGGAAAAGCCGGCCGAAGCCCTTGCTCTTCCCGACAAGCAAAAACCGGGAGGCTACACCTGGCTTAAGGCCCCCCGCTATGACAATCAGGTGATGGAGATGGGTCCCTTAGGCCGCATGTGGCTTAGCGGGGAATACCGCAATGGCACATCAGCCATGGACCGGCTGGTTACCAGGACGCTGGAAGCCAAAAAGGTAGCCCAGTGGATGCTGGAGTGGCTCGACGAATTGGTACCGGGCCAACCCACTTTTACTCCCTTCGACATCCCGGACTCCGGCAGCGGAATCGGGCTCACAGAAGCCATGCGCGGCTCCCTGGGCCACTGGGTCAAAATCGAAAACCACAAAATCGCCCATTATCAGATCATTACCCCGACTGCCTGGCTCTTTTCCCCCAAAGACAAAGCCGGCCGGCGCGGGGCTGTAGACCATTCCGTGGTGGGAACCCGTGTCGGCGATAAGGAGAATTTTAGCGAAGTGGGTCGCATTGTCCGTTCCTTTGACCCGTGTTTTTCCTGTTCCGGGCACCTGATCCGGCCCCAAGGAGATATAGAAGAATTCAGAATTTGCTAAGGTGGTTGGGAACAATGTACAGGCTGAAATTGCGACAACCGTTATTCCTGCGTATTTATCACTGGCTTCTGACCTTGCTCGTAGTAATCATCGTTCCCACCGGGTTTTATATCCACAGCCCGCTGCACTCTCTGCAGATCAACTTCGGCAGGATGTTCTCTATCCATGTTTTTGCAGGTTTCTGCTTGAGCTACCTGCTTATGGTCAGGGCTTATTACGCGCTTTTTCGCCAAGATTACAAAAGCGTGGTCTTCACCTGGCAGGACCTTAAGGAACTCCCCTCCATGTTTAAATACTACCTGTTTTTCCAGGCGGAAAAACCGCCTGAAAAAAAGTATAACTCAGGTCAACGCCTGATTTACACCGGCTGGTTTATATTTTTGTCCCTGGCAGACATCAGCGGCGCCCTGGCCTACAAAAAAACTCACTTCCTGGCCATAGCCAAACTGGCCGGCGGCCTGCACCACCTGGACTGGGTCACCCTTGGCGCTTCCCTCTTTCTCGCTTTCACCGTCCCCCTGCACATCTACCTCTCCTTTGCCGAGAACAACAACTTCCTCCAGGCCATGGTCACCGGCTATTCCTATGAACTCCAACCCGGCGAAAGCCCTCCCCATGTCCCGGACCAAGACAAAACCCGGACAAAACTGCCCGGGCTCTGGCTCCTAAACAAATTCAAAGCCCTATTCCGCTAAAACCCCCACCCCACCTCAAACTGCAAACACAAGCTGCCAAAAACAAGACAGCGCGAAGCCGTTGCCATCAGCATCGGCGCCAAAGCTGGACCCCAAGCAGACTTGCACATAGGGGACCCCAAAGACTCGCACCGTCAAAGACCCCGAACGCGGAGGCCGTTCAAAAACAAGTATAGCGCGAAGCCGTTGCCGCCGGCACCGGAAGCGTACTAGATGTACGGTGAGGATGCCGGCGGCAGCGGCGACAAAGCTAGACGACGTTTTTCAACGGCCTCCGCTGCTGAGTCTTTTGCGCTGGCTGAGCATAGACTGAAAATCCTTCGCCGGCAAGGGCTTGCAGAACAGGTAACCCTGCATGGCATTGCAGCCCCTCTCCAACAAAAAGGCCAGT
The DNA here is from genome assembly GCA_021786555.1 of Bacillota bacterium. Classification (GTDB taxonomy): domain Bacteria; phylum Bacillota; class Desulfitobacteriia; order Desulfitobacteriales; family JAJXUE01; genus JAJZPO01. The sequence continues at coordinate 7,948 of JAJYNB010000376.1, forward strand.
TGCTCTTCACTCTCTACCCCTTCGGCAATAACATTAAGCCACAAGCTCTCGGCCATGTTGATTATCGTAGTGGTAATGGCTGAATCAAACCGGTCTGCGGGAATATTATGGATAAAACTCTTGTCGATTTTAACTGTGTTGATGGGGAATCTTTTCAAGCTGCCCAGGGATGAGTAACCGGTGCCAAAATCATCCACGGCAATGCCGACCCCCAGGTTCTTCAAATTGGTCAGCTTGTTAATTATCTGCCCCTCGTCATACATGGCAACGCTTTCGGTAATTTCCAATTGCAGGTACCGCGGTGACAATCCGCTTGCCTTTAAGGCACGGGCTACCATCTCTGACAGATCCCGCTGCTGGAACTGGCGCGCCGAAAGATTAACTGACACGTACATGGGGGGGAATCCGGCGTTTTGCCAGGCCTTATTTTGCGCGCAGGCACTGCGCAAGACCCATTCTCCCAGGGGTATAATCAGCCCCGTCTCTTCTGACAGCGGAATGAATTTGTCGGGGGACACCAGCCCCAGTTCGGGGTGCTGCCAGCGCACCAGCGCCTCCATTCCTATGATGTCCCCTGTGTATAGGTCAATTATTGGTTGATAGTATACTATCATTTCTTCCCGCTTAAGAGCCTTGCGCAGGCTGTTTTCCAGGGTCAGCCTTTCCAATGCAGCGGAATTCATAGCAGAAGAATAGAAGCGGTAAATGCTTTTGCCCTGCTCTTTAGCGCGGTACATGGCTGTGTCCGCGTTTTTTACCAGAGTCTCAATGTTATCCCCATCCGCAGGATAGACACTGATACCGATACTGGTGGTGACCACCAGTTCATGGCCGTCCAGTTCGTAAGGCTGCGCCAGGGCTTCGATGATGCGCTGAGCCACTTTCGCCGCATCATGGACCTCGTGCACCTCTGGCAGCAATACGATGAACTCGTCACCACCAAGCCTGGCCACTGTATCTCCGTCCCGCATGCAAGTTGTCAGGCGTTTTGCGACCTGTTGCAGCAAAATGTCGCCATTACCATGTCCCAAAGTATCGTTTATCAATTTGAAGCGGTCCAGATCGAGGAACAAGACCGCTACTTTCTCCCGGTTGCGCCCCGATCGCTTTAAAGCTTGGGAAAGGCGGTCATTTAGCTGTATCCGGTTTGGCAAGCCTGTCAAGGGGTCATGATTGGACATATGGTTCAATCTGTTAAACGCTTCAGTCACTTCCCGCTCCGACTTGGCCACGATTCTTGCCGGGTAGCGGTACAAAACCACACCCACCAGCAATCCAAGGCTGGAAAAAACCGTTATCAAAATCAATGTTACAGTAACCAATCTCTTATCGTCCCAAGCGACCTCAACATAACCGTAAACTTTATTGTTGTAAGTTACCGGAGATCGTCCGGTTATTTCCAGCGAGGATGACTTGCTTACCGTCTCTGAGTCAATCAGTTTGGCTGCCAAATCATAAACCCGGATTTCAGCAATACCCTGCTTCTGATAGTCAGAGAAAATCTTGGCGAATTTTGGGGCGTCAAACTCCCATAAATATGGGTTTTCTTTGACCGTTTCCTGCAGGTGCCAGGCCAGCTGTTGGCTGACGGTAGCAGCTTGTTCCCGTTCATCGTGTATGGTGAGGATGAAATAGGTGAACGGCATGGACAGCGCTATGATTATACCGGTTACCCACGCCAGCAAACCCATCCGCTTGGCAAACAGTTTATAAAAACGAATTCTTGTATCCATCCGCATCCCTTACCTTTTAAGCGGTATTCACCTCAACCAGCTTTCCCGTTACAGCCACAGATAAACCATTTGAACTTTTCTCCAAAAAATTTACAATTCCTGCAAAACAGTCTCTAGATCTACAAACATTCTACAAAAAGTTTCTATTTATCTTAAACAACAGTAAAAAATGAACATAAA
>JAJYNB010000295.1 GCA_021786555.1 Bacillota bacterium
TTCCGATCTATGCATTCGGGCCAGGTTGTCCATCCCTTTACGCTGATAAATCTCTGCCAGGTGCAGGTGCATAAACTTGTTGCCAGGAAATCTTTCCAGACCCTGACCAAGGGTAACAAGGGCTTCGTCTAACATACCTGCGTTTTTCTGAGCGTATGCCAGATGCAGCCAAACTTGATAGTCTTGCGGTTCCAATTCAACAATCTTCTTGTACTCGATTACGGCGTCATTCAACTTGTTTAGCTTAACCAGGCAATCGGAAAGCCGCAAACGGGCTTGAATGTGAGCCGGGTCAAGTTTCACTGATCGCGAAAAAGCTGAAACGGCGGTTTCCAGGTCCCCAAGTTGAAGGCAGGCAATGCCTAAATTATCGTAAACATCAGCCTGTTGGTCATCCAGGCTAATACTTTTGCGGTATGCTTCTAAAGCCTCATGGTATTTCCCCAGGTCCAAGTAAGCATTTCCCAGATTATAAAAGTAAGAGCCCTCTTCCGGATTGTTGGTTATAGCTGCCAGGTGGTAGGTGACAGCCCGTTCCAAGTTACCTGTTTCATTATGCAAGGTACCCAGGTAATCCAAGACACAGTCATCATCGGGAACCAGCTCCAGTACCCGCTGAAAAGCGGCTATCGCTTCATGGGACAAGCCGTAACGGTCACAGGCACACCCCAGTTGATAATACGTCTCATCATTAAAGGGATTTTGTCTAACCAATTTCTTAAATTTTTCTATCTCTAAATAAAACACGTTTTTAACCATAATTATCTCCGGTAAATCAGTCTTCCCGGAGATAATTATTCAAGATACACGGGTAAATTCCCTGCCGCTGCCATAAATTTTTTAACAGGCCGGCTCACCGTGCAGGTAGGTCAAAATGCTGGATTCGGCATCCACATCCAAGTCCCCGTCCACAATTTGATCCAGTCCTCCGACGGCATCTTCAAACAGTGAGATCTTGCGCCGCAGAAAGTCCAGTATAATCTCTTCGACCGTGTCTCTGGCAAAAAGGTTGTAAATCCTGACTGTGTTCACTTGACCGAGGCGGTGAACCCTGCCAATTCTCTGTTCGACCCGCATAGGGTTCCAGGGTAAATCGTAGTTGACCACCACATTGGCTTTTTGCAGGTTAACTCCTTCTCCCCCCGCTTCCGTACTTATCATCACCGGATATTCCTCTTGAAATAAATGTCTGGCCCATACCCTGTCCCAGGCTTTTAGGTCACCGTTATAACAGAGGGATCTTATGCCCAACTCGCTGATAAAATTATAAAGATAAGCTTGGGTGGCTTTAAATTCAGTGAAAATTATCGCTTTTTGTCCAGGTCGGCTAAGAATGTCAGCCACCGCCTGAGCCTTTTGATTTTCCTTGATTTGTGCCGCCAGTTCTGCCAGATCTGATAGTCCCATGCGTCTAAGCGTATCCTCGGCAGCGAAACTGCTGCTGCAGATTTCGCGCTGCAGCGTGATCAGGTTCAGAATGCTAAGTTTGTTAAAGCGACGCCTGCGGTATTCTCCCCGGATGTAGTTATTTACCCCTTGATACAAGAGTTTCTCTGACGGGCTAAGGTCTACGGGTACCAAATTCACCAGTCGCGGCGGCAGTTGCAGTTCGATATCCGCCTTACGGTTCCGAATCATCACCTGCGTCAATACCTGTTGTAGAGTTGTCAAATTCCTGGCGCTCTGCTCCCCCTTGATGAACCTGTGTTGAAAGTTATCCAGGCCGCCAAACAGTCTTGGGTTAACCAGTTCCACCAAATTGTACAGTTCTTTTAAGTTGTTTTGGAGCGGTGTCGCCGTAAGCAGCAGCAAATATTTAGCGTTAATCTTTTGTACAGCCTTGAAGTTGGCCGTGGAGTTGTTTTTCAATCTGTGTGCCTCATCCACCACCAGGAGGTCAAAGCCTGCCTGACAGATTCCCTCCAACTGTTCCGGTCTTTTCGCCCGATCGATAGACGAGACGATAAAACTAAAATAGGTCCAGTTATGGTCGCGCCGATTGTGGTAAAAATACAAGTCAAATTTCTCCTTCATCTCCATGCACCACTGCGGTGCCAGGGACGAAGGCGTAAGAATCAGCACCCGCTTAATCTTTTCTCTTTCCAATAACTCCCGGATGACTAAGCCCGCCTCGATGGTCTTGCCTAGACCCACCTCGTCAGCGAGAATAGCCCTGCCCTCCATTTGCTCAATCACTTTTTCAGCCGCCTGAATTTGGTGGCTGAGCGGCTGAAAACTCAAAGTTTCCCAACATTTCAATACAGCCAAAATAAATCACCTCGCATTTATAGCTTGAACGCGAGGTTAAGATAAAATAATATAAAAATATTTGCTTTGAAACCCTAAACTATCAGTTAAAGAAACTATTACAATTTAAAGGGATTGATTTTACAAATTCTTGAACACCCCTGCCTTTTGCAGGGATTTGTAAAAAATAACAACTAAGGGTCCAATAATTAATCCCACCGGGCCTATAGCCTCCAGGCCGATGAACATGCTCAACAGTACAAACAGGGGGTCCAGCCCTACATTGTCTCCCACTATCTTGGGCTCAACCACATGGCGCGTTACAGACATGATGCCGACCAGAATCAGCAGGCCAAGGCCATAAGTAACACGGCCAAGTAAAATCTCCGCAACAGCCCAGGGTACCAGAACCAGCCCCGCACCCAGCACAGGCAAAATACCGCATAAACCAATGATGAAACCAAGGACAAAGGCATAGCGGGTGTGGAGAAATGCAAGACCGGCAATTGTAAAGACTATTGTTCCGGCTACCAAAATCAGTTGAGCCCGTAGAAAGCCAACTAAAGCCTTAGAAAAGTCACTGGCGATAGCCCTCAATCCATCCCGCCACTCCAGCGGGAAAATATTGGTAATACTTTGTTTATAGGCTTCCCAATTGCGAGTAATAAAGAAGGCGGCCACCAATGCTATAACCACGATAATGAACAACTCCGGCAGCAAAAAGGCCAGTGTGGAAACACCCAGCACGCTCTTAGTGACAAACTCATAGGCTGAACTGCCCAACTTGTCGAAAGACTGCATGGCGGCCTCATTAAGCCTCGGGTTCAAGCCAACATAAAGCCCTTCTATCCGGGGCCAGATTTCGGCAAAACTACGCTTGAAGGAATGAAAATAATAGGGCCACTTGCTGGATAAATCCTGTACCTGCTGTACCGTAAGTATGGTGAACCAGGTAAATACACTACCCAAGACCAGTATCACCAGAATGAGAACAATGGCTACCGACCATTTGCGGCTCAGCCTGGTGTGCCGTTGCAGGAAGTTGACCATTGGGAGCATAATGGCAGAAAGAATCAAGCCGCCAAGCAAAGGAACAAAAAATTTGATGTACCTGCCCAGAAGATAAAAAAGAAAACCAAACACCAGCCAGAATAAGATAAACTTGGCGGTCTTGATCAGAAACTGCCGGGTAATTTGATGCATCGCAACCTCCATAAGTTTCCTACCAACAGATTATTACCAGCTTAACCCAAGCTTAAACCAGTTTAATTGCCACCACGGTAGACCACCCGGCGGTTGCGGCGGGCCAGATGCCTCTGCAGTGCCACCAACATCACCAGCACCAAAGCGGTGAGCAGATACCAAATCAGGTCCGATTTTGGTGCCAGGGGCAGAGACCCCGGCAGGTCGACAGATTCAATGGCTACCAGTGGAACTGTCTGAACCTGCCTGCCCTGCAGGTAAACTTCCAGTTGGCCCCGCGCCTCGCCTGCTTTAATAGGCAGAGCCAGATTTCCCGGCTTGGGTTTAAGTTGAAAACTATCCTCCGTACCGTTAGCCAGGGTGCCGTAAACGTCTTCGTCCGTGGCCAGCTTTAAGGCCTGTCCGCTGCTTAACTTTACAGACTCCAGTTCCTGACCTTTCGAAGCCAGCAAAACATCGTGATATTGACCAAAGCCGTAATCCAACAAAGCAGCAGCATCTTTATCGGAAGTACGGGGAAAGGGGTCTTTGAGCCCGACGGCAATCAGGCGGCGACCGTCACGGGTCGCCGAAATCACAAAGGTGTGCTCGGCTGCTTCCGTGTACCCAGTCTTGACACCGTCAGCCCCGTCATAAAGCCACAGCATCCTGTTGATATTGTCCAACTTATCAGGCAGCCCTGCTTTTTCCCGGGGCAAATCCTTTGATTTGGTGCCGACGATTTGGGAGAAAACCGGGTTTTCCAGGCCGTAGCGGGCAATCAGGGCCATGTCCCTGGCGCTGCTGTAATGACCCGGCTCGGTTAAGCCATCCGGGTTCATGAAATGAGTATCGTAGGCACCCAGTTTCTGAGCCTCCTGATTCATCATCTGCACAAACCCGTTCACGCTGCCGCCAATATAGTCGGCTACGGCTACAGCAGCATCGTTGGCGGAATTAAGCAGCATGGCGTAAAGGAGTTCCCGTAAAGTGAATTGTTCACCGGGCTCCAAATACACCAGAGTACCATAGACCTTATTGCGGTCCATTACATCCGGGCCGATCGTCACTTTAGCATCCAGGTTACCCTTCTCCAACGCAACGATGGCTGTCATCATTTTTGTGATGCTGGCGATGGGCAGCTGTTCATCAGGATTACGCTGGTACAAAATCTGACCGGTAGCTGCATCCATAAGCACCGCGGCTTCGGCGTTAATCGCCGGTTCGGTGCTTCCGGATCGTGCTGGCTGCGACTCTGCCAGCACAGGTTGGCCGGCCAGCAGAAGGCACAAGGTTAAAAGCAAAACCAAACGCTTCTTCACTAAGTTACCCCCAGGAAATATTTTGTTGAGTCTGTGGGATACAAATTTCGGCTGAGACGCATGGTGCAAAAAAGAAAGACCCAAGGGTCCGTATAAAGTACCTAATTAATTGTATCTTTTATGCAAAAGTTTTACAATGTTTTTCGACAAAGTACCATTGGAGCAGGGGGCTAGCGGCGGTAAAAGAGTGCTACACAGCCGGGACCTGTGTGACTGCCAATAATGCAACCAATTTCGCTGTGCAGGACCTTTTTTACCCTAACCCGTTTACGGATTTCCGTTTCCAACCCAGCGGCATCTTCAGCGCACATGGCATGGGCAATTCCTACAACCTGAGCTTCGTCCCCAGGAATCTCCGCGGCAATAATTTCAGCCAATTTCCGCAAAGCAGGCCTGCGGCCGCGTACTTTGCCGATGCTTTCAATTTTGCCCTCGTCGGTGAGCTGCAGCAAGGGTTTGATATCCAAAAGTGTCCCCACCATACCAGATACTTTGCTTACCCTGCCCCCTTTGATGAGGTACTCCAGGGTATCAAGGGTAAAGACATAGCGCATCCGCCTTTTGTCTGCTTCCACCTCTTCGGCCAGTGATGCCAAGTCCATTCCGTCCCTGGCCATTTCGGCTGCCCGCAGGGCCAGCATGCCGGCGCCGAAAGATGCCCCCAGCGAATCAATCACAACAATTTCTCTTTCCCCTTGAAGCATTTCCCGGGCCAGATTTGCGGTCTGTACAGTGCCGCTAAGTCCCGAAGAGAGGTGGATGGCCAGCAAACTGCTGCCATCAGCAGCGGCCTGGCGGTAATAGCTTACCAGGTCCTGCAAATTCGGCTGAGAGGTTTTAGGCAGTTCAACCAAGTCTCGGAAGCGCGGATAAAATTCCTCTGTGGTAAGGTCCACGCCTTCCAGGAAGGAACGCCCCGCCATATTCACCGGCATGGGCACCACCACAATCCCCAGTTCCTGCGCCAGACTGCTGGGAATGTCGCTGGAACTGTCCACAATGACCTTAACTTTGGACATTACCGACCACTCCTTCTAACTTAGGATCAAGTACTCAGGAGTCAGGAGTCAGAATACTTCAAGCCATTCTCTCTAGCTGGCTTCTGATTCCTGTCCCTTGAGTCAATCAAGACCCGTCCCCAAGTGACTCATTTTTCAGGGCAAAATCCAGAATACTTGGACGTGACAAACCGTTCTCTCATTCTGCCTCCTGACTCCTGATTTCTGACTCCTGACTCCTGATTTCTGACTCCTGACTCCTGACTCCTGACTCCTGACTCCTGACTCCTGACTCCTGACTCCTGGCTTACAGCAGCAACCTTTTGACCTCCTGCCAGATAGAGTATCCCGCCGCGCTGGTCGCCCGGCCATCACTATTGACAAAAAAATGCACTGTCCTGCCTTCACACAGAACTTTCTGACCAGAGGTGATTTCATAGTTGAAAATCACCTTACGCGGGTTGATTGCCCCCACTTCCGCCCTAAGCTCAACCATGTCGTCATACTTGGCTGCGGCCTTGTAGCGCAGGTTCGCCTCTACTACGGCCAGGGCTAGGCCTTCGGCCTCAAACCTGGTGTAAGGCAACCCCATCTTCCTGAATAATTCCGTTCTGGCTACTTCAAACCACACCAGGTAATTGGCGTTATAAACAATCCCCATCGCATCTGTTTCACTGTATCTTACCCGTATTTCTGAAACGGTTTCCACCGCTGCAACCCCCTTATTCCGCAATGGATCTGCTGACTACACTGGCTCCCCAAAAGCCCAATACACCCATCAACACAAGAAAAATCCCCAGGTTTTTGGATAAGAAGGCTCCCCCCAGAAAGCCGCCAAAAAATGTTCCCATGTTTTGCGACATGTTATAAACACCGCTGGTAGCCCCCACTCTGGTCTCGCTAGCCAGTTTGGTCACCCCGGCTGACAGAAGGGGCTGAGTCATGGAGAACCCAGCGAAAAACAGCACCCCGCTAAGCAACAGCGCCAGAAAGTTGGCCTGCCCACCAGGCAATATATTATAACCCGGCAGGAAAAAGAAAAGTGCGCTTAAGCCGAGGAATACAAAAGCAAGCCGTGTCATCTGTCTGCCTTTTCCGGCGTCAGCCATGCGCGCTCCCCACAGCATAATCCCGGTTCCGATTACCACCATGGGCACAATCAGTTCCCAAAAATCGGCCATGGTGCGGTACCGGGTCAAAAGCATGGGCAGAATGACAAATACACCAACCTGAAAAAAATTTGCGATAAAACCACCGAGGTTGACGAAAAAAATCCTCCTGTCACTAAGCACATCCTTCATCTGCGCCGGTAAAAGGGACAGTTGCGGGTGGCGCTTGCCATGCTGCGGCTCTTCCAGGGCAACGTGGATATAAAGGAATGCCCAGATAACCAAGACTGCGCACAGGATAAACAGAGCGCGCACCGACCACCACGCAGCCAAAACCGGTCCGAGCACTATTCCCAAGCTGAAGGCGATGCCCATGGGCATGCCGAGGAACCCCATGGCCCTGCTTCTCTTTTCAGGTTCGACTGTGTCGGCGACAAACGCATACACGGCCCCGCTGATGGCCCCTGCCCCTTGCAGTGACCTGGCCAAAATCAAAAAATAAATACTGTGTGCTTCTGCAGCCAGAAGAGAGCCTAGGGCGTAGAGGAAAAGGCCGAATAGAATCACCCGCTTGCGTCCAAAACGATCTGACAGCGAACCGAAAGGCACTTGCAGCACAGCCTGGACCAGGCCATAAATACCCAGGGCCAGGCCAATCAAGGTACTGTCGGTGGTTAATTCGTGGCCAAACAGGGTAAAAACCGGCAGGAAGAGCGAAACCCCAAACACCCGCAGCCCCAAGGCCAGCGACATACCGGTAATGGCCTGTTTTTGTTTAGTGCTGAATGTTGAAGACATACATATCTCCTTTGCTGTAAGCCTTAACTTAGAGAAGGATTTGTGCAGCAACTTGCTGCAGCTGCTGCAAGCTGCCGCATTCGAACACTCCGCTGCAATGGGGACTGTATAGGTGAAGCTGACAGTCTTCCCGGCCCCATTCTTCCCTTGGCAGGGGATTTAGCCAGTAGACCCGGCGCAGCCCTGCGGCAATTTTCTTAAAGGTTGAGGTCTCGGGTGGGCGCCAATTATTCCGCCCGTCTGCCAAAATCAGAAGGGTGCTCTTTGGATTTAATTGCCCTAAAACTGCTGCCTCAAACTGGCAAAAGACCTGGCCGAAATCCGATAATCCGCTGAGGGAGCAGCGGTTGTTTTCCCGGATGTCTGCCAGTACTTCCCCTATCTCACCACTCAACAAACTGCCGGGGATCTCCCAGAGAATATCTACGAACAAAAAGGCCCTGATCTGATGGAACCTTTCCCGAAAAGCTGCTACTAACTGCAGCAAGAAACCGGTAAAGCGATAAACCGAATTGGATACATCACACAGCAGTACCAGATCCGGTTTGGCGGGAACCTGCCTGTTATAGGCTAATGACCAGATTCCACCGCCCCGCGCCAAGGCTTGGCGCGCAGTAACACGCAAATCCAGCCTGCCTGATCCCGCCGGCTTGCCTTTCAGGCTGGGACGGGTGGCCAATTTCTTCCCTATCTTATCCAAACACGCTTTAACCAAACACATTTCAGCGGAACTGAGGGAATTAAAACTCTTTTCGCGCCAGTTCAAGTGGCGGGCAATCCGCGTCCAATTCTCCCCATGCTGCAGCAAGTCTTTTAACACTTCTGCCTGAACCAGGCTGATCAGAGCGGACCCGTTGTCCAGGGCGGTACGGTGCTCCCATTCAGTTAACTTCCCCCGTTCTTTGGCCAGCCTGATACTGTTCAAGGACCCAAAGTAGTCTAAGCTGACCAACACTTTACGGACCTGTTCATCGATGACTTCATCCCGCTGCTTAAGCTGCCTGACCGCGTCCCGCACACGGCTGCGGCAGGGTTCCCCACTGAGCAAGGCCTGGGCCAAAGTGGGCAAATCTGAAGCTTTAAGTCCCTGGCCCGGGGCTTGATGTGCTTTTTCCTGCCCGGCCAAAGCGTAGACCTCATCCCCAAAGAAAAGTTGATACAGGGAAGCAAACACAGCCAAATCTTCCGACCTTTTGACCAGAGTGCTGCGCAGGACGTCATAATGGGCCGGGCCGGCCGCGGGGTTGCCCATCAGGGCAAGACCCTGATGGGCCTCACTTATCTCGGAAGGAGCGATTACTAAGCCTGCTCCCCGCAGAAGACGGGCAAAAAATATTATTTCCTGCATCACTTACCCGTCCCAATCAGGCCAGGAATTTGGTCCAAGACCTGCTGTCGGTCCTGAGGATATTTCAACAAGGTACCAGCTGTCAAGCTAAGGGTTTCAGGGCTGAGGCGCTCTGCTTGCAGGGCCGTCAAAGCCTGAATAAAGTCAACTGTTTCGGCTATGCTTGGGAGTTTACGCAACGCCAGCTTGCGTAATTTCTGCACCAATTCAGTGCCTTGCCTGATAAGCTCCCTGTCCACACCTGGACAGTGGCGTACTAATATTTCCTCTTCTTGGGACACGTCAGGGTAACCTATAAAGAGGTGCAGGCAGCGGCGCCGCAAGGCATCGCTGAAATCCCTGCTGTTGTTGCTGGTGAGCACTACCAGGGGTTTTTGCACGGCTTTCAGTGTGCCGATTTCCGGAATCGTGACCTGAAACTCTGCCAATAGTTCCAGCAGGAAACTTTCAAACTCTTCATTGCTTTTGTCCAATTCATCAATCAGGAGCAGCGTGGGTTCCGGGCTGAGTATCGCCTGCAGCAGCGGCCTCTCAAGCAAGAATTCACGGCTGAATATGTCCTGCCCGGCTTTGTCCCAACCCTCTCCTTGTTCCGCTTGAATCCGCAAGAGCTGACGGTGGTAATTCCAGTCGTAAAGAGCCTTGCCGGCATCAATCCCATCATAGCACTGTAATCTGATCAGTGCCCGCCCGTAAGCTGCCGCCAAAGCAACCGCCAGCTGGGTCTTCCCAACTCCGGCCGGGCCTTCAACCAAAAGTGGCTTGCCAAGACTGGCGGCCAAAAACACAACAGTTGTTACATTTGTATCGGCGATATAGTCTTGACGGTCAAGAGCGTGTCTTAGTTCCCC
>JAJYNB010000319.1 GCA_021786555.1 Bacillota bacterium
CAGTTAACCTTTACCTTGCCTGCCTCTATTTCTGCCGCAATTTTACTGCGGGAAAGGCTGAAGCCTTCTCCAGCCACGGCGTCCAGTCGGAGGGAGGGCACAGTTGCATTTATCTCTTTGAATTCTGCCTGCGGCAGGTCTACTTCATCCTTTCCCGCTTCACGCACCCTCACGGGCGTTTTCCCCACCCGGGCCAGGTTTTGTACCACATAGTCCGCCATGCCCGCATCCAGCGCCACCCAAGCCCTGTCTGGCTTGCAGATGATATCCCCCAGCTTCTCCCTTTTAAATCCCATCCCTAACAAAGAACCCAGGTAATCGCGGTGGCTTAGGGTTTGAAACCCGGACCCTGCCTCGACCCGGAGTACGGCAATACCGGCATCCTGAGGCCGCAAATCCCTGAATGCCGGACCCAGTACGAGTTTGCGCCTTTCCGCATCGGGAAAGCCGCCCCAGTCCAAGAACTCCAGGTCCATCCCCCGAACAATCCCCTTGGCCAGGTCCAGGTGGTAGGGGTCCAAAAAATCGCCGCTTTCCACACTATGGCGGCTAAGTACATTTTCGGCCTTATCTAAAACTTTGACCAGGGCCTGTTTGGCGTCCTGGTCCCCAATGTGCGACAGAAGTTTTTCCCGGTTAAAGTTCACTAAAACATTCTCCCAACCAACCCGATCAAGCCGTATATTACAGGCCGGACAAGATACTGCAGCAGAAACAACACAATTAAGGGCGAGAAGTCAATGCCAAACCCGCCGGCGCTTAACGAGAAACGACGGAAAGGCCTGAGCATCGGTTCTGTTGTTTCATAGATGAAGCGAAAAATGGAATTGTTTGGGTCATGCGGGATGAATGACAAGATAATTCGCGCAAAAATCAATAACTGCAGTACATAAAGTGCAGTATCAATTATATTCCCGATTATAGACATTCACAGCCCCCGTTCACTTTTGACCTATAACTGACCAAAGCAGGCCCTTTTCATCCAGGATATCCTCTTTGGCTTCGCCAGCGATATCCACATTGTTAGGCACGAACAAGAAAATCCCGTTGCCGACTTTTTGCATGCTCCCGTTCAGGGCATAGGTAGTGCCGGAGACAAAATCTACAATGCGCTTGGCCAGGCTTTTTTCCGCCGTCTCCAAATTGACTATGACCGGCCTGCGGTTCTTGAGCTGGTCGGCGATGTTTTGCGAATCATCAAAGGATTTGGGTTCCATAATCACAACTTTCATCTGTTTCTGGCTGTGGATGCTGAAAACTTGGGCGCCCTTGCGCTGGCGGGGTTCTTCCGCCCTTTCCGTCTCTTTTTCAACTTCCTCTTCGATGATTTCCTCTTCGGTTATTTCGTCCTCAAAACCCATCATACTCATGACCTTATCCATGAATTTTCTGCCCACGGATTATACCCCCTTTTTATTAATTTCTGGGACCGAAAATTCCGCTCCCAATCCGCACCAAATTTGCCCCTTCTTCTACCGCAACCTCGTAGTCATTGGTCATTCCCATGGACAACCAGCGCATCTCCACAGCCGGTAAAACGGCCTTAATCCTGTGCGCCATCTCCGTCAGGTCCCTGAACACCGGGCGCGTTTCTTCCGGGTCAGGCAGCAGCGGAGCCATGGTCATCAACCCCTGGATCGACAGTCCAGGATATGCCGTTATTTCCGCCACAAAATCCAGGACTTCTTCTGGAGCAAGCCCATACTTGGTGTCCTCCCGCGAGATATTGACCTGGAGCAGCACCGGCAGCACCAGACCCTTGGCTTGGGCAGCGCCGGAGAGTTCCCGGGCCAGATTAAGCCGGTCGAGGGAGTGAACCATGCTCGCTCTGCCAATTACCTGCTTTACCTTGTTGGTCTGCAGGTGGCCGATCAGATGCCAGGAGACTTGGTCCTCGAAATACGGGTGCTTGCGCACCAATTCCTGAACCCGGTTTTCAGCGAAATCCTGAATTCCGGCCGTCAGTGCTTCTTGCATCGCCCTAGGTTCCACGGTTTTAGTTACGGCCACCAGCTTAATGTCCGCCGGGTTTCTGTTCACCCGTACCGCGGCCTGCACTATTTTCTGCCGGACCGCCAGTATGTTTTCTGAAATTGACACACATAGACCTCCACAGACACAAACAGCCTCAATTGAAGTGAATTCTACGCACTACCTAGAAAATCCTGCCTGGATTATGGGTTTAATGGAAAAAATATGGTCTCAGTAGACGATATTGATGACCTGGCCATCCTTGACATAATCAGGGGTTGTAATCACAGCATCCCCATTTTTTAGCCCGCTTACACAGACTTTGTCCCCTACCTGGGCCAAAACCTGTACAGGCTGCCAGGAAACCACCCCGTCTTTGACCTGGAATACTCCTTTACCCCCCTGCCGTTCCAGCACCGCCGCCACCGGAATCACTTCGCCTTTGGCCGGTTTTTTATCCAGCAGACTGACCTTAATATTTCTCTGCCCAAGGGACTGGGGCAAAAAAGTATCAAGGGCTACAGCCACGCCGCCGTCAGGGCCGGCCTGGCTTATTTTTACGACCTTGCCGTTATATTTTTGTCCGCCCAATTCCACAATTGTACTGTCGCCGGAGGAGAGCATCACCCCATCCGGGGGAAGGTTAAACAGCAGGTAGGTCGGTGAAAGGTTATCCACTACTTTGAACACCGCCTGCCCGCTCTGGACAGTATCCCCCGGCGGCGAGGAAGGTTTTAAGTCCTTAAACTTTGATATGTCCCATTCCATCAGGTTCATCGGGGTTAACACTCCTTCCAACCCGTCCACCCGGTAGCTGATTAAACCCGAGCTGGGGGTGGTTAGGTTTGGCTTTCCCCCCTGATAGAGGATGCGGGCTATGACACTCCCTTTGGCTGCTCTGTCTCCTTCCACAATTACCTTATCGATTTTGCCGGTTTCAGGAGCTGTAACAACCTGTTCCGAATTTACAACCAGCGCCTCAACCTCCTGTGGGTTTGCCAGGCTTCCCTCCTGGGCGGTAACTACCTGCACCTGGCGGGAAAGGATTACATGTTGGGCCCAGAGAATCCCCCCGCCGGCTATAACCAGCAAGAGAGCAGCCCCTCCCAGCCGGAAAAGGGTCCGTCTGATAAGACGGGCTGTTTTGCTCCGTCTCTTTTTTTCATCTGCCATCCTTGTCTCCTGTTGCTCTTACCCAGGCAAGTCTTCCGTCTCTTGCGGCACCCATATCTTGAATACAGTTCCCCGCCCAAGTTCCGACTCCACCTGCAGTTTTCCTTTAGCTTGTTCCACAATGTGTTTAACGATAGACAGGCCCAGGCCCGTCCCGCCCATTTCCCGGGAGCGGGCCTTGTCCACCCGGTAAAAACGTTCGAATATCCTGGATACGCTGGCCTGCGGAATTCCATGCCCCGTATCTCCAACCAGAATTAGAATTCCCCCCCCGCTTTCTTCCACTTCAAGCCATACCTTGCCGCCGGGCGGGGTATATTTGATGCCGTTTTCCATGAGATTCAGAAAAACCTGGCTTAATAGTTCTTCCCCCATCCCGACCCGGGGCAGTTCCTCCGGTACTTCCACCCTCAATTTTATGTTCTTGGCCCGTGCGAGGGGTATGAGGACCTGGGCCACCTTGTTATACGCTCCGGCAGCCGAAGCCGTACCGGCGCCGCCCTTCTGTTTGTTTTCCAGGTGTGAAAGAGTAAGCAGGTCTTCAATCAGCCGCTGCAGGCGGCCAGTCTCATCATGAATGATATGCAAAAAACGTTCCCGGACGCCGGGGTCCTCGTCAGCCCCGTCCAGCAGGGTCTCCACAAACCCCTTAATGGAAGTAAGGGGGGTGCGCAGCTCATGGGAGACGTTCGCCACAAATTCAGTCCGTATCTGCTCCAGGCGGCGAATTTCGGTGATATCCTGAAACACAGCCACAGCGCCCTGCACCACCTGTGAGGAGACCACCGGGCTCATCAACACCCGCAATACCCTCCCCGCCAGGCTGAATTCATATTGAGTGGACTCGCTTTTCTCCAAAACCCAGAGGAGCCGTACTCCCAACCCATGATCCCTGACCAGATTGGTAAGATAGTTCCCCCTGACCTCAGCCTCATCAGCCCCGAACATCATCCCGGCGGCCCGGTTCAAAAGCACAATCCTGCCGATGTGGTCCAGGGCCACCACCCCCTCCAGCATGCCGGCGAGGATGGCCATCATTTTATTGCTCTCCTGGGAAACCTCCCGGATTGTACTCTGCAGCTTGCGCGTAACCAGATAAATATTTTCCCCCAACTCACTCAGTTCGTCCCCGGCTCCTGAGAATCCTTTGGGCATCTCAGCAATCAACGACTTGGTCCCCATGTTCAGCTCATCAATCCGCTTACTGAAGCCCCGGGCAATGAAATGGACCAAAGGAGCGGTCAGGACCATTGAGGTAAGAAAAATGCCTATCAAGCTGGGAGCCAGAGGACCCTTTAGTTCTACCGTAATGCCTACCCCGGCCAGGAAAAACCCCAGCGCCGATATTAACAGGTACATGCCGGTAAGCTTCCACTTTAGTCTGATCATTGTTCACGTACCGTCTGTCTAAAGCGGTATCCGGCACCCCTTATGGTCTCAATGTAGGAGGGATTAGCCGGGTCCGCTTCGACTTTTTGACGCAGGTGCCTGATATGTACGTCAACAGTCCGGGTGTCCCCACTGAACTCATAGCCCCAGATCCTGTCCAGCAGGTAATCACGGGAAAACACCTTGCCCGGATTTGAGGCCAAAAACTTTAACAGGTCCAATTCCTTTGGTGTCAGGTCCAGAGTCTTCCCCGCCCTGGTCACTTCGAACCTTTCCGCATCGATTACCAAATCACCAACCGCTATCCCTTTGGCATTTCCACCATGGCGGCGCAGCCGGGCCTTTACCCTCGCCACCAGTTCCCGGGGGCTAAAGGGCTTGGTCAGATAGTCGTCAGCGCATTCCAGTCCCAGGACCTTGTCGCTTTCCTCCGCCCGGGCTGTAAGCAAAATCACCGGGATGTCGCGAAGTTTGGGGTTTTGCCGCATGATGCGGCACACCTCCAGGCCATCCATGCCGGGCAGCATGATGTCCAAGACCACCAACTCCGGCATCAGGCTGTGGCTTATTTCCAGAGCTTGTCCACCGTCAGCTGCCAGCATAACCTCAAAGCCCTCTTTTTCCAGATTAAAGCGAAGAAGTTCCCGGATTGGTTCTTCGTCGTCCACCACTAGTATCTGAGTCAATCCAGCCCCCCCTAAACGAGCCTGATTATCGCCGCCAGGCGGCCCGAAACACCCTTATCCCCCCGGTAGGAAAAAAGCATGTCCTGGTTGCAGCGGGTGCACATGCCGCTGACCGAAATGTTTTCTGCCAGAACTCCGGCCTCGATCAAACTCTGCCTGTTGGCTGCCCAAAGGTCCAGGTTCCAGCGGCCGGGGGCCTTTTCTTCCACCAGGTCCTGCCAATAAGGAAATGATGCTTTAACCTTTTCCACTACAGGCTCATCCACCTCATAACAGCACGGTCCAATAGAAGGTCCGATGCCTACCAGGCAATCCGCCGGGTTGCTGCCGAACTCCCGGACCATCGCCTCAACAGTCCTCCGCCCGACCTCCAGCACAGTTCCCTGCCAGCCCGAGTGTGCCACCCCAACCGCCTTCCGCCTGGGGTCGTAAATCAGAAGCGGGACGCAGTCCGCAAAAAAAGCCATCAGAGCAACCTTATCCCGTGTAATCATGGCGTCCGCGGCCGGAAGAGAGCCCGTCAGGTCCAGGGCCCCCGCTCCTGCCTGTGAAGCTGTGACCACCTGTACCCGGTCAGCATGGACCTGTTCCGCTGTGACCGGTTCCGCCGCATCGATCCCCAAAGCAGTGCAGAACCGCTTCCTGTTTTCTTTAACCGCCCCCGGTTCGTCGCCTGTATGAAAACCCAGATTAAGACTGGCAAAGGGAGGGGAACTTACACCGCCATGGCGGGATGAAAAGGCGTGAACAACCCCGCCCCGCTCGGTGAAATTTTGCACTGTAAAATAAATTAGATCCCCCTGTTTGTTAATTTTAAAACCCTGGGACATAGGTCTTTCCCCTTTCCTCTGCCTGACACATCACGTTGTCTTTGTCCTGTTACTATTCAGGTATTCAGAATTCAGTAGTCAGAATACTTCGAGATGATAAACCGTTCTCTCATTCTGACTCCTGACTCCTGAGTAGTTACTTTGTCCTAATAGTATTCAAACAAAGGGAAGGAATTACCTGCCTTAGGCAAGACGCAGGTAAAAAAAATCAAGCTATCCCCATGAGATAGCCCGGCTTGAGTTTAGTCTTCACGCTGTTTGGCTGACTCCACGTATGTAGAAGCATCTACTAGAATGACATCAACGCCTATCTTCTTGATCTTATCCCAGGGAACGACTATGTCGTCACTCCTTGAGCCAAACCAGCTCAGAAACCTGCCCTGGCCCGGGAGTATCAGAGACCTGATTCTGCCCATTTCCAGATCGATGTCTATGTCTTTCAAGAAGCCCAGGCGGCGCCCATCGGAAACATTGACCACATCCCTCAGCCGCAAGTCTGAAATCCGCAACACTCTGCCTCCACCTCCTTTTACTCCCTCTAAAAGTATATGTCTGGGCAGGGGCAGATGTGTTAAAAAGTTAGACGTGCTTCTTCATATGATTCAGGGCTGCTTTTTCCAGGCGGGAAACCTGGGCCTGGGAAATTCCTATCTCTTCTGCCACTTCCATCTGGGTCTTACCTTCGAAAAAGCGCAGGGACAAAATCAGTTTTTCTCTTTCGCTTAATTTACGCAGGGCTTCCCTGACCGCTATGCCCTCCAGCCAGTTGGCGTCAAGGTTTTTCTCGTCTCCGATTTGGTCCATGACAAAAATCGGGTCCCCGCCATCATGATAAATCGGTTCGAACAAGGAAATAGGTTCCTGAATCGCATCCAGGGCAAAAATAATCTCCTCCCGCGGCACGTTCAATTCCGCAGCTATTTCATTGATGGACGGCTCCCGCGAGTGGCGGTTGACCAGGGCATCC
This sequence comes from Bacillota bacterium, assembly GCA_021786555.1. GTDB lineage: Bacteria > Bacillota > Desulfitobacteriia > Desulfitobacteriales > JAJXUE01 > JAJZPO01. The sequence goes on from JAJYNB010000319.1 coordinate 7,017, forward strand.
CTCACCTGCAGTGCCTTATAGGCGATATCCCGCAAAGAACGGCTCACCCGGATTGGGTTATTGTCTCTTAGGTAGCGCCGGATTTCTCCGATTATCATAGGCACCGCATAAGTGGAAAACTTGACATTTTGGCTCAAATCAAAATTATCAATGGCTTTCATTAGGCCGATGCAGCCAACCTGGAACAAATCATCCACATATTCGCCCCGGTTGGTAAAGCGTTGAATCACGCTTAAAACCAGCCTTAGATTGCCATTGATAAGTTTATCCCTGGCGGAACGGTCCCCGCCTTGCAGCGTCAGAAACAATTCCCGCATCTTTGCATTGGTCAGCACCGGAAGTTTGGACGTGTTGACTCCGCAAATTTCTACCTTGTTGATCATCATTCCGGGGTTCCCTCCAGTTGCTCCATACCCTTTTTGTGTACAGGAAGATTATTCCCTTGAGCCGGCGGTTTTATTCGAAATGACGCTTATTCAAGGCAATCTCAACCCTGACTTGGATTCTGGCAAGCCTGGCTTTGCGCCCACCTGCTTCCTGAGTTGGGAACCTTTGAAAATGTTCTAAACTACTTCTAACTACAATAAGTTAAAATCAACTAAACCTGACTAAAACTAGTTGACCGCAAACGTTGAGATGGCTAAACTAGAAGAAACAAAGACTGTTAGGTCCTCTGTGCCTAAACCAGCTGACAGGAGGCATTTCATGCGCCACAGGCCTCGTCTAGTTTTTCTTGCTGTTCTCACAATCCTCTGTTGGTTTTCCATGTCCGCCGCGGCCTTTGCCGGGGACGGTTCCGGCGGAGGACCAAATAGTCCTCTGGCCCTGGTTTCCACCAGCGCCTCTTCCACTGAAATCAAGCTGACTTTTAACAAAAATGTTGTTAGTGACACGGTAAAAGACAAGAACAAGGCTTGTTTCACTTTGACTGATGCATCGGGTGAGAGTTTTCCTTTCCAGGTCAGCATGGCTGGGGACCAACCCGGTTCTGACTCCAGCAGAACTATCACGCTTCAACTCCAGAAGGAATTTGCTCCAGGGACAACCTATACGCTCAAGATATCCCCGGAATTACAGGCAAAAAACGGCGCAACGGTGGGCAAAACAATAACAATCAGGCTTTCGGCCACAAACGATAGCCCTCTTAAGGTGACAACCGGCAGCCCGGTTTACTCAGGCGGGGGCCCGGCATCAAGCGTAAGTAATTCATATGTTGTTCCGGGTGCCATAGTCGTGGCGGTTGGCGGAGTTGGCGCTATTATTGCTGCCCGGCGCAAAAAAAAGATATAATATTCGCCCCATGACCGGCAGTTTGCCATGGGTGTCTGGAGGAGTTTTGGTGAAAGTCCTGGTTTGTGTAGATGACACAGATAACATGGAGAGCCCGGGAACCGGACACCTGGCTTCAACTATGGCAGAAGCTGTGGACCGCTTCGGTTGGGGGCAAAGTTTCCCGGTGACCCGCCATCAACTATTTGTTCACGCAGACATTCCCTATACCTCTCACAATAGTTCCATGTGTTTTGGCGCTGAGATTGTGGAGCATCACCTTGGCAGCTTAATCGATTATGCCTCTGATTATTTGGCACGGGAAAGTGCAGCGGGGTCGGACCCCGGCCTCTGCGTGGCATGCACTGACCGCATTGGGGAGCCGGAAAAGCTTATCCGGTTTGGTCAAAGAGCAAAAAGCGAGATATTGACCATGGATGAGGCCTACGGGCTTGCACAAGCCCTAGGGATACACCTTTCCGAACACGGCGGGACTGGACAGGGTGTAATCGGGGCTCTGGCGGGAGCCGGGCTGCGCTTAAGCGGCAATGACGGCCGCCTTAAAGGCAAACTGAAAATCAGATGTGAAAATAACACTGCCACGGTTGGGGAGATTCTTGCGCAGACGGTCGTGGACATGGTATGCAGCCTGGATGGAACCGTGCTGCGGGAAGACGAGCCAATCTATGTTGCTGATTGGGTTAAGGCAGTTCTGAAGGACGGCAAGTATATCCTGCCTGTCTTTTACAGCGACGGTACATATTCCCGCGGAATTAACTGGCGCGCGTGTACCAAGCAGCAATTAAGGGATTTCTGATGGACGCCTTGATGATAATCAACCAAAGCGGCGAACGCCAATTTACCGGGAAAAAAGATGACTGGGATGCTGCAGTAAAACTTGCTGAAAACTGTCAAGAATTTGCGGAAGACGTTGAGGAGGAGCTAGTAGCGGATCAATTGCGGTCTTGCTATAATTGCAGATTTAGACGATGGACCTCGGCTTCGTTTATATGCCGCAAATAACGGGCTTGTCCGGCTAACGGGGTTAGCTGTGAGGTAAATATTTGTTGAGGAGGACAAAAGGTTATGGCCTATGCGGTTGGTGAATCCCGTCGCGCAAGAGGTTTAAAAAACATTCTTAGCAGCGAAAGCCTTTCCTGGCAGCTTGCCACACTTTTACTTGGTGTCGGTTTCACAGTAGTGCTGCTGCATGCGGAATTCCGCCTGCCCCTAAGGCTCCCTGGCCGTCACGGCTTGGAATGGATGGCTATGCTGATTATGGTGCGGTCCGCTTCCAAGTACCGCTGGGCTGCTTCGGTGTCGAGCTGGGGTGCGGCAGCTTTCTCCCTGTTGCCCCTCTGGGGCTTTGGTGACCCGCTTATCCCGCTTACATACTTTATCCCGGGGGTGTTAATTGACGTAGGCTTCAATGCATCCGGACGGTGGCAGGGGAAGTTATGGTTTCTTGCCTGTCTCGGCGCCATAGCCCACGCCACCAAACCCCTTGTGCAGTTTGTAATCAGTTCTACCAGTCATTGGGTCTTCAATTC
>JAJYNB010000228.1 GCA_021786555.1 Bacillota bacterium
CGCCTAGCCCGGCAGGCCCAGGCCGAAAACAGAGAGGAGGGAGCCGCTAAGTGATTGTTGCTGAAGCAAAACCGTTGGAAGAAATACTGGATTCGTTAAAAGGCATGTCCAAAGTCCTGGTGGCAGGCTGCGGCGGTTGTGTGGCGGTATGTCTGGCCGGAGGGGAGAAAGAAGTGGGGATAATGGCCAGCACCCTGCGCATGAAACGGGAGTTGGCCGGAGAGCCGCTGGTGACGGTAGAGGAGACCCTGACCCGGCAGTGCGATCCTGAATATGTCAGGGAACTGGGCAAGAAGCTGAATGGAGTGGACTGCGTCTTATCTATGGCCTGCGGGGTGGGCGTGCAGTTTCTGGCGGAGCAATACCCGGATATGTGGGTGGTCCCAGCCCTCAACACCAAATTTGCCGGCGCCACCATCGAGCATGGTTTGTGGGAGGAACGCTGCGGCCTGTGCGGGGAGTGCGTCCTGGCCCAAACAGGCGGGGTTTGTCCGGTTATCCGCTGCGCCAAGAGCCTGTTAAACGGTCCGTGCGGCGGCTCGCAAAACGGAAAGTGCGAAGTGAAGCCCAACGCCTGCGCCTGGCAGCTGATTTATGACCGGATGAGCAGTCTGGGAAGGCTGGAGCAGCTTTTGGATGTGGCTGAGGCCAAGGACTGGTCCAAGTCACGGGACGGCGGTCCGCGCCAGGTTGTCAGAGAGGATGTGAAGATTGATGGCTGAAGAAAAGAGTAAACTCCAGAGGTTGTTGGAACAGGGGGAATTCGTGGTCAGCGGTGAGATTGGACCGCCGAAAAGCGCCGCGGGTGACGGAGTCCGCCAGCATACTGAGGAACTGAAACCCTATGTTGATGCCATGAATCTGACCGACAACCAAACGGCCATTGTCCGTCTATCCAGTATTGCTGCCGGGATCCATGTGATTTCGGCCGGAGGGGAACCAATTATTCAGATGACCTGCAGGGACCGCAACAGGATTGCCTTGCAGAGCGACCTGTTGGGGGCCTACAGCCTGGGGGTCCGCAATGTCCTTTGTCTCTCAGGCGATCACCAGTCTTTTGGTAACCACCAGGCGGCTAAAAATGTGTTCGATCTGGATTCGGTCCAGCTGATTAAGACGGTCAGGGACATGCGCGACAAGAAGGTATTCCATTCCGGCGAAGCGATTAAAAAAGATGAGCCGAAGTTTTTCATCGGGGCGGTTGCTAATCCTTTTGCCGATCCCTTTGAATTCAGGGTCCTGCGGATGGAGAAGAAAATCCGCGCCGGAGCACAGTTTATTCAGACCCAATGCATCTTTGACATGGAAAGGTTTGAAAAATTCATGGACTTGGCCCGCAAACGGGGACTGCATGAACAGACTTACATCATGGCTGGCGTAATGCCCATCAAAAACGCCAAAGTAGCCAAGTACATGCAGAAGAACGTCTCCGGCATGTTGGTACCGGACTGGATTGTGGAAAGGCTGCAGAAGGCCGAGGACCAGACGGCAGAAGGTGTACAAATTTGTATTGAACAGATACAGCATCTGAAAACAATTCCCGGAGTTCGCGGTGTACACATCATGGCGGTGGCCTGGGAAGAGATTATTCCAACTATTGTCAAGGGCGCGGGACTGCTGCCAAGACCGCAATAAGCCGGCAGCCAGGCGCTGAACCCTTGCTGCCAAGCGGCCGGAGTAAGACTTCTGCGGTGCAAAGTTCTGAAGAGGAGGGACTATTATGACCTATCTGGACTACTGTAAACCGTGCCACAAGTATTACGACAACACTTATCTGGTGCAATGCGAATGCGGCGTCAAAATGTGCAAAGGCTGCTGGCTGGAATATGATTTCATCTGTCCTATCTGTGAGACGGACCTGAACGCCAAATAGAATAAAGCAAAACCCGCCTTGGTTCTGAACCTCGGCGGGTTTTTGTTTGTTTCATAACTTATAGGTTACTATTCAGGTATTCAGAATTCAGTAGTCAGAATTCTGAATCCTTCGAGATGATAAACCGTTCTCTTATTCTGACTCCTGACTCCTGACTACTGCTGTTCTATTTGGCAGTTCCGGGCTTTTCGCTGCAGTTTTCAACCCGGGCCAGGACTTGACCGGCAAAATCCCTGGCGTTGTAGTTGTAGATGCTGTCCACGGTAATCTCCGTGCCTGAACCGGTAATTCTGACAGAACCGACATAGCCAGCCCAGAACTTCTTCTGCTGACGGTGCTGAACGGAAGTTATTTCAGTATAGGCAAGGCTTGCTGTCTGCAAATTGGCGCCATGAGTATTGCTGGTGAGGAAAATCAATCTGTCTGCGGTGGAGACCAGGACCATTAAATCATCATTAAAAGAGCCTTCAACCAGGGCTTCAATTTCTTCCCCGGGATTTAGAATGCCAGGCAGGTACTTAATCAAAGACTGGAAACCGGCCGGCTTTCCGCCGTTTATGAAGGCAATCTGCTGGTTGATTTCTTCAAGAGTGGACATGTGGTTTCTCTCCTCCCAGTATTACCGCGACGTCGCAGGTTGAAAACCATGAAACCGTTAAAGCAACATGGCGTACCCCTCTGTTTTAATGCTTTGGGTAGAGGATTTCGCCGCCAAAGCTGAAAGTCCTGCTAGAATCAGTTTTGGCCCAGGGCTTCCTGGAGGAAACGCTTGAATTCCAACAGCAGGGGGGTAGGCTTTTTGTCCTTGTGCTGCGCCAGGCGGAAGGTGCGGCGCAGGTTAAAGCCCGCTAAAGGGATCGGGGCCAAGTGACCGGCAGCAATTTCCCAGTTTACAGCCATGAAAGAAACCACTCCCAGGGCCTGACCGCTGGCAATCATCCGTTTCATGGCCTCAGTACTGGTCAACTCCGTTCCTCTGGGCCGGTGGAGCCCCTGCCCCTGTACCCACTTATCGAAGACATCCCGGGTATTAGAGCCGCCTTCCCTGAAAACGAAAGGATAATGTATGACGTCTTCCCATTTGACCGGGGCGGTGCCGGCGAGAGGATGGTTGGCGGCGCCAATCAATACCAGCTCGTCGTCTACCAGTTTTTCTGTGATTAGTTCCGGCGCCGGTAGTTGGTCCTCTCCCAGTACCGCCAGGTCTACGCTGTTATTGGCCAGTTCAGCTTGGATAGCCCGGGTATTGCCCAATTGCAGGAACAGGTTGACTTTGGGAAAACGCGCCTGGAAGACGGGCAGATGAAAGGGCAAGAGGTAAGTGCCTGGCGTTGTGCTGGCCCCAAGCCGCAGGTTTCCGGAGGTGATACCGCGGAATTGGGCCAGATCCTCTTCAATCTCATCAGCTTGGCGGAAAAGGTGATGGGCGTTGTCCTTGAGGAACAGACCGGCCTGGGTGAGATGGACAGTCTTGCCCATGTGTTCCAGCAGGGGTATGCCCAGTTCCTCCTCCAGTTTTTTCACTTGGACTGAAACAGCGGGCTGGCTGATGTGCAGGGTTTCCGCTGCCTTGGAGAAGTTGCCGGTTTCGGCTACAGCCAAAAATATTTTCAGATGATGAAGGTTCAAACTGGTTCACATCCTAAGTTGTTAATAACTTCTATTTTACAGCCTTTTACACTTTACACAAGGGCAAACAAAAACCCCTTCTACATTAGCAGAAGAGGAAATTGGGAAATGTTTGCTCTCCCAGAACATCGTTCGAGGCGGGCTTGGGCAAATTGGGGCCCCCACAAAATCATTGCGCATGAGGATGGCTAAAGGATTTTGTGGGGATTAAGCGAGGGCCTGGTCTTCAGCGGACATGGCGCTGATCAGCACGTTTTTCAGCCGGTCGAGGTTGATGTTGCTGGGTTCCAAAGGTATGGAGGCCCAGTCGGAGAAATCGAGAATTTCTTCGGCGTGCTCCATGGCATATTCGTCGAAAAACCCGATGCCGTCAAGCATCATGCCGCTGCTGTACTGGCCAAAATTTTCATTGGCGTGAGCCTTGTCCCAGCCTTTGAAGACCAGGTCACGGAATTTTAACCAGCCGGGGGTGGTGAACCAGACGTTTCTGCCTTCAGCAAGCTGTTCCCTTTCCTGGGTGGAGGCCAGCATATCAACACAGTTTTCTACTTGTGTTCTGGAAATGAAGTAGCCGTCTTCTTGCATCTCTTCGATTACTGTGTCTATGGTACGCATGGGGTTTTGCATATTGATGTAACAGTATTTGCCACCGAAAACCACGATGATCTTTTTGGCAAACTTTTTTGCCGACTCCAGCTGTTTCTGCAGCTGCTTATCCAGTTCCAGCGGAACCTGGTGCAGGCCGGGGGTTGTATAAATCAGCTTGGCATCCAGAAAGCCTGTTTGTTTGAGATAGTTTAGTTCAGGCGCCATGGTGCCACAAGCCACAACAGCATAATCTTTAAAAGACACATTGTTTTCCACCATTATCTCCCCGCTTTCCCTAAATCATTTTTGGTCAATGCATGACACATGGACAATTTTAGTGTATACCCTATACGGGTATATGTCAATCTGGAATAGAACGAGAAACATTGAGGCGAGAGCTGTATGACGCATAAAAAGCTGATACCATACGGGGGTATAAAATATTGAGCCAAACCGAATCGGCGACTGGCTCTAAACTAAAAATATTTTTGGACTTGGCCGGATTTCTGCAGGACGAAAATGTTTGGTATAATGGAGCAGGATGCCGGAAAGCCAAAGCCCGTACCAAAAACGGTGCTGGGAACTACAGCATACGGGAGAAGGTAATGATAGAGAAAAAGGTGATAATCGTCGAAGGCAGGACAGACAAGGAGAGGCTGCGCAAGATTCTGGCTGAACCAGTAGAGATTGTCTGTACCAACGGTACTTTGAGTGAGGACAAAATTGAGGAGCTAATCATTCCTCTACAGTGTAAGGAAGTTTACATCCTAGCCGACGCCGATGCAGCAGGTAACAAGCTGCGGCAGCGGCTCAAACAGGAACTTCCCAACGCCCATCACCTTTATACCCGCATGATGTATAGAGAAGTGGCGCGTACGCCGTTGGAACATCTGGCCAAAATGTTACTGGATGCCCACTTTGCAGTCAAGGCAGATTATCTTCCCGGTTAGCTCTCTGATTTTCAAGCGTACATCCATCAGTATAGAATAGCGGTCGCCAAGGCTGCTTTTTTTTCGACGTTTATGGGTTCAAAGTCAACAACTCACCCGGTTTGCTGCAGACTATTCAACAAAGGAATATACTGGTTAACGGATTTTGGCTCACATTAATTCCGGCTTTTTAACACAAACTTTACAATAGCATAATTTCTGTTTTACAAAGGCATGTTACATTATCTTTGGACTTAGGAAAACTCACCAACAAGGAGGAAAAGTAAGTGATCAGTAAGAAGGGAAAACTGTTAACCGGAGTGTTGGCTGGATTCTTGGCCCTGTCACTTGTCGGGTGTGGAACCACCGCTCCCAGTAATCCCAATGCGCCAACGGCCCAAGCAGTTACTCTGACAGGGGCAGGAAGCACATTCATGCAGCCTCTCCTGGCACAACAGATTGCCGAATACAGCAAGCAGAATGCCAATGTCACCATTAACTATCAGGGTGTAGGGAGCGGCGCCGGCATCAAGCAGGTTTCCGATAAAACCATCGACTTTGGCGGCACCGATGCCTTTATGTCAGACGAGCAGCTGGCTGGAGCAAAGGGCGGAAAAATCCTGCAACTGCCCATGACCTTAGGGGCAGAAGCTATCAGCTACAATATACCCAACGCACCTAACGAACTTAAAATTGCTCCGACAACTCTGGCAGACATTTATCTTGGTAAAATTACAAACTGGAACGATCCCGCCATCGCTGCGGACAATCCCGGGCTCACCTTGCCAAATCTCAAAATATCTGTTACCCACCGTTCAGACGGCAGCGGCACCACCTCTATCTTCACTCACTTTTTGAGTGCCATCAGCCCGGAATGGGACAGCAAAGTTGGCAAGGGTACTTCCGTTAACTGGCCTGTCGGTGTCGGCGGTAAGGGAAATGCCAGCGTAGCCGGCCTGGTGCAGCAAACTCCGGGCGCCATTGGCTACATTGAATTAGCTTACGCACTGCAGAACAACCTGCACCATGCGCTGATCAAAAACAAAGACGGCAACTGGGTCGCGCCTTCACTGGACTCTGCTTCAGCTGCAGCAGCAGCCTTCCAGGTTCCTGATGATATGCGGGTCAACATTGTAAACGCTCCTGGCGCCAAAGCCTATCCGATTGCCGGTTTCTCCTGGGCGCTCGTCTATCAGCAGCAATCCGACAAAGCCAAAGGCACCGCCCTGTTGAACTTCTTAAATTGGGCTATTCATGACGGTCAAAGCCTTGCCCCTGCTATGCAGTACGCTCCGCTGCCGACTAACTTGGTCAGCCGGGAAGAAGCAATGTTAAAAACCGTAACCTACCAGGGCCAACCCTTGCTGAAATAGGCCCGGCGTAGTATAAATAAATAGGATAATCTCTGTTGCCGCAAAAACGGGCGCAGGATTGCTGGAAAGAAGCTCAGCTCAGGCGCTGAGCTCTTTCCAGTGTCTACCAGATACTAAGCGGAAGGCGAAAGGAACAAAGCATGAAGCAAAACAGAGTAAAGGAGTCTATCGGGGACACGATTTTGCGGCTTCTGACGTTGCTGATGGCGGTTAGTGTCGTGGGCTTGATTATCTGGGTAGGCTGGCAAATGTTTGCTTCTGCCCAGGAAAGCATCCATACCTTTGGCTGGTCTTTTGTCACCAACCGGGTTTGGGACCCCGTTAAACAGAACTTTGGAGCGTTGCCCTTCATCTACGGTACAATCGTGACATCAGTGCTAGCTCTGGTCATTGCCGGACCTATCGGCCTCGGGGTGGCGATTTTTCTTAACGAAATGGCGCCGGCCAAAGTGCGCAGCGTAATCTCCTTTTTGGTGGAACTGTTGGCGGCAATTCCCAGCGTTGTATATGGACTATGGGGGATTTTTGTTTTGGCGCCATTGCTGCGGGACCATGTGGAACCTTGGCTTGCCAAATGGTTTGGCTTCCTGCCGCTTTTCCAAGGGTCTCCCATGGGTCTGGGCATGCTGGCGGGCGGCTTGATTTTGGCAATCATGATTCTGCCCACGATTGCTGCCATTTCCCGGGAAGTCATGGCGGCTGTTCCCGATTCCCAACGGGAAGCGGCTTTGGCTTTGGGTGCTACCAAATGGGAAATGGTCCGGATTGCGGTCCTCGCTTACGCCAAATCAGGTATTCTTGGCGGGGTTATTTTGGGTTTGGGCCGTGCCTTAGGGGAAACAATGGCTGTTACCATGGTTATCGGCAACAGGCCGGACATCCTGCCTTCTGTCTTTGCCCCTGCCTATTCTATGGCTGCAGTAATAGCCAACGAATTTACGGAAGCAACCTACAATCTGTATTTAAGTTCCCTGGTGGAAATCGGACTTATCCTGTTTGGAATTACCTTGGTTCTTAACGCTTTTGCCAGGCTGCTCGTTTGGTCGGTGGCCCGGGGTCCAAAAGGAGGCCATCTGGTATGAAGGGCCGCCTGCGTAAATACCGCAATGCTATGATGTTGGGAATCTTTCTCCTGTTTACACTGCTTGCCCTGGTACCGCTGTTCGGCGTGCTGGGTTATGTCGTAAAAAACGGCATTTCTGCTCTCAATTTTGATTTTTTTACCAGTCTGCCAAAACCGATGGGGGTTTCGGGCGGCGGGATGGCCAACGCCATTGTGGGAACCTTAATTTTAATTGGGATTGCCGGTCTTCTGGGTATCCCCACGGGCATTCTGGCCGCAATTTATTTGACCGAATATGACCGGGTGAGTTGGCTGAGTACCGCCGTAAGATTTACTACCGATGTCTTAACCGGAATTCCTTCTATCATCATCGGTATCGTAGTTTATACTGCTCTGGTAGTAAAAGCCGGAAATTTCTCCGCTTTTGCCGGCGGAGTAGCTTTGGCGATTATCATGGTTCCCTTAGTAATCCGCTCCACTGAGGAAATGCTAAAACTGGTACCCCAGACTATTCGTGAGGCAGGTTATGCTTTGGGGATTCCACGCTGGCGGACCATCCTGAGAATTGTTTTGCCAACGGCGGCGAAAGGAATTTTGACCGGGGCAATGCTGGCTGTAGCCCGGGCTGCAGGTGAAACGGCTCCCTTGCTGTTCACTGCTCTCGGTAACCAGTATTGGTCCCATTCTTTGAACGAACCAATTGCGGCGCTGCCGCTGCAAATCTACCAGTACGCAACGTCTCCTTACAAGGATTGGCACAGTCAGGCCTGGGCGGGTTCGCTGGTCTTAATACTGTTAGTTGTCATCCTGAGTTTCATTGCCCGGCTGGCCTTTCGTAGCCGCAAGAACTTTTAAGGGGGGAGTCAAATGGGGCAAAGCTTGACTATTCGTAATCTCGATGCCTGGTATGGGGATAACCAGACACTTAAGGGCATTAATATGGAAATTTCAGCAAACCAGGTTACGGCCATTATTGGCCCATCAGGGTGCGGTAAATCTACTTTCGTGCGCTGCATCAACCGCATGCACGATACGCTGCCGGGGGCCAGGGCGACTGGGGAGATACTTTTGGACGGAGAAAGCATTTATGCCAAGGATCCGGTTGAACTAAGGCGCACTGTCGGCATGGTGTTTCAAAAACCAAACCCATTTCCGGCAATGAGCATCTACGATAATGTTGTTGCTGGACTAAAGCTTAACGGAATTCGCAACAGAGAGAAACTGCGGACTGCTGCTGAAAAAAGTTTGCGCATGGCTGCCTTGTGGGAGGAAGTCAATCAGCGGCTGAATTATTCTGGCATGAGCTTGTCCGGCGGCCAGCAGCAGCGTTTGTGCATCGCCAGGGCTCTGGCAGTCGAACCATCTGTGCTGTTGATGGATGAACCTGCCTCAGCCTTAGACCCGATTGCCACCCTGCGCATTGAGGAACTGATCCTGGAATTAAAAAAGGACTATACCATTGTCATTGTCACCCATAATATGCAGCAAGCTGCCCGCATTGCGGATTCTACAGCCTTTTTCCTTAATGGGGAGCTTATCGAGCATGGTCCTACTTCAGAAATTTTTATGAATCCTAAAGACAAACGGACGGAAGACTACATAACCGGACGTTTCGGTTGATTCGGGTGTTTTAAATATTAACAAAAGGTGCATCCTCTAGGTGGAATGCGCCTTTTGCTTTTTACATTGGCTTAACCTTATGTTAATTTTGCCTTAACAAATTTTGCGTAAAATAGTTAAGAAGGCGGCTTTTCAGGCCTTGATGCTTAGAAATGGGGAATTAGTGTGGTTAAGGTCCTTGTGATTGAAGACGAGGCTGCTATCCAGGAACTGATTCGATTTAACCTGAACAAGGAAGGCTATGTTGTTTTAGCTGCTGAGGAAGGAATTAAGGGACTGGAATACGCTCGCAGGGATAAGCCTGATTTGATTTTGCTTGATCTGATGCTGCCTGGTCTTGACGGGTATGAGGTGTGCAAGGCTTTGCGGGCAGATAAGGAAACGGCCCGAATTCCCATCATAATTCTGAGTGCGCGCAACGAAGTGATAGACAAAGTGTTAGGCTTGGAACTGGGTGCTGACGATTATATGATCAAGCCTTTCAGCCCAAAAGAGTTGCTGGCTCGGATCAAGGCGAGGCTGAGAGAACAGAACCGGAATATCTCAAGCGATACCCCTCAAAAGCCTATTCATGTTAGCGAATTGGAGGTATGGCCTGAAAACTATATCGCAACTTTGGGCGGCAAACCCCTTAATCTGACCATTAAGGAGTTTGAGCTGCTGTACACCTTTGTTACTCATCCCAACCGGGCTTTCAGCCGGGAACATTTGC
>JAJYNB010000308.1 GCA_021786555.1 Bacillota bacterium
GCTTTCCACCGTAGAAGGTCATGCGGGACAATTGGTTTTTGGCACGCTGCAGGGCCGGGAAGTAGCAGCAATGCAGGGAAGGTTTCACCTCTATGAGGGGTACCAGGCCAAAGAGGTGGTTTACCCTGTCTGGGTAATGCGCCAACTCGGTGTGGAAACCCTAATAGTCACCAACGCCGCCGGAGGGGTCAACACAGAATTCAGGCCCGGGGACTTGGTATTGATGAAAGACCATATCAACCTTACCGGGACCAATCCCCTGGCCGGGGTTAATTATCCTGAGTTGGGACCCCGTTTCCCTGACATGTCTGAAGCCTATGACCCGGCTCTGCGGGACTTGGCCCTGCGGGTTGCAGGACGAGCCGGCATCAAGCTTGGCGAAGGTGTCTACTGTGCACTGTTGGGTCCAAGCTATGAAACTCCCGCGGAAATCCGTTATCTGAGGTCCATCGGGGGAGACCAGGTGGGCATGAGCTCGGCCCTGGAAGTTATCGCGGCCAACCATTGCGGCATCAAGGTGCTGGGAATTTCCTGCATCACCAATATGGCGGCGGGGATTCTGCCTGTGAAGCTGAGCCACGCGGAAGTAATGGAAACGGCCGACAGGATCAAGGAAACCTTTAAAGCACTGATCACCGCCATAGTGGCGGAACTGTAACTGCTGAGGAGACAGGAGACAGGAGTCAGGAGTCAGAATGGGAGAACGGCTGCTCATCCCGAAGTATTCTGAATTCTGGCTCCTGACTCCTGACTCCTGAATACCTGAAAGTAAGCATAGGGGGAACCGGGATGCGCGCTTATGACATAATTGCCAAGAAGCGGGACGGCGGAGACCTGAGCCGTGAGGAAATAGATTTTTTGGTGCAGGGCTTTACCGCGGGTGAAGTGAAAGACTATCAAATGTCGGCTTGGGCCATGGCCGTGTTTTTCCGCGGCATGAATCCGCGGGAGACCGCCGACCTGACTATGGCCATGGTGCACAGCGGGGACATGCTTGACTTGAAAGACATAAAAGGGATTAAAGTTGACAAGCACAGCACCGGCGGAGTCGGGGATAAAACCACTTTGGTCCTGGCCCCTCTGGTATCCTCAGCGGGTGTAAGCGTAGCCAAAATGTCGGGCCGGGGCCTGGGCCATACCGGGGGAACCCTGGACAAGTTGGAAGCTATTCCGGGTTTTCGCATCGAACTTACCCGCCAGGAATTCATAGCCAACGTCAACCGGATCAAGATCGCAGTCGCCGGACAAACGGGCAACCTGGTGCCGGCAGATAAAAAACTGTACGCTTTGCGGGACGTAACAGCTACAGTTAATTCCGTTCCCTTGATCGCCAGCAGCGTGATGAGCAAGAAAATCTCCTCAGGAGCCGATGCCATTGTCCTCGATGTGAAGACCGGCAGCGGGGCATTCATGAAGACCGTGGATGAATCCTTTAGTTTGGCCGAGGCTATGGTGGAAATCGGGAGTTTGGTAGGCAGGAAAACCACGGCTTTGGTTACAGACATGGACCAGCCTTTGGGACTGGCCGTTGGCAATGCTCTTGAAGTCAAGGAAGCTATCGCTACCCTGAAAGGGGAGGGACCGGCAGATTTAACCGAGCTGTGCCTGGCCCTGGGAGGGGAAATGCTGGTACTTGCAGGCGTTAGCAGTGAAAGCGGCCAAGCCCGGGAGCACTTGTCGCAAGTAATCAGCAGCGGGGCCGCACTGGAGAAGTTTAAGGAATTTGTCTCTGCTCAGGGAGGGGATCCCAGGGTTGCCGATGACCCAAGCCTGCTGCCTGAGGCCAAGTACATCCTGCCAGTCCTTGCGGAACAGAGCGGTTTTGTCCAAGGTATTGCAGCCGAAGCTGTAGGACGGTGCGCAATGGTCCTGGGGGCTGGCAGGGCGACCAAGGACAGTCCCATCGATTCAGCCGTCGGCATAGTTTTAGCCAAGAAGCGCGGCAGCCAGGTCAAAGCTGGGGATGTTCTGGCCTATGTCCATGCAAACCACCCAGTAAGGGCAGCCCAAGCAGTATCAGAAGTAAAGTCCGCGTATTTTGTGCAGGATGGGGCGCCTGCGAAGGTTCCTCTGGTATATGGAAGAGTTGTACCTAACGGTACTTTTCGGTTCTAACTGCCTGCTGGCCCGGATATAGTAGTTTCAAAACGGGTCAAAAGGGATGACCGGATTTGAGTAAAAAAACCACTCCCTGGAGAAGAAAGCCCAAAGTAAAACAGTTGGACGAAGACATTGATACATCCATGAGCTTTGCCGTCGTGGGCAGCCCGGAAAAGTTCAACCCCAAATTCCATGCCTACAAAGTCTATCGGCTGTTGAAGGGACTTGGCGCAGAGGTTTATGCAGTTTCATCCGAGTTAAGCAAACTAGACAAAGATCAGGTGTTTCCAAACCTTTTGTCATTGCCCAAGCCGGTCGACGTAATGGTCCCGTGCCTGCCGGCGCCCTTTTCCTTAAGCATGGTGGACGAAACAAATAAGGCGGGAATCAAAAAGGTATGGTTTCAAAACCGTACTCTCTCCAAAGAGGCCTTTGAGTTTTGTCAAGCCAATGAAATGCAGATTATCGAAGGGTGCGCCCTGAAGTATCAGGAATTCGGCACTGTCCTGAAGTTTATGCACCCTTGTTACTGGCATGGCAAAACAATCCTCTATAAGCAAAAGCATCTGTAACTACTCAGGAGTCAGGAGTCAGGAGTCAGGAGTCAGGAGTCAGGAGTCAGGAGTCAGAAGTCAGGAGTCAGGAGTCAGGAGTCAGGAGTCAGGAGTAAGAAGTCAGGAGTAAGGAGTCAGGAGTCAGGAGTCAGGAGTCAGGAGTCAGGAGTCAGGAGTCAGGAGTCAGGAGTCAGGAGTCAGAAGTCAGGAGTCAGGAGTCAGGAGTCAGAAGTCAGAAGTCAGAAGTCAGAATGAGAGAACTGGCGAAAACATTTGAAGACTTACTGGTATGGCAGAAGGCGCACTTGTTCGTGCTTGCGGTTTATCGTCTATCCGGGGCGTTTCCGAAGTATGAGATTTACGGTTTGTCATCGCAATTTCGGCGTGCCGCCGTCTCTATAGCTGCGAATATTGCGGAAGGTTTCCGTAAACGTGGTAAAGCGGATAAAGTCCGCTTTTTGAACATTGCGCAAGGTTCTGTTGAAGAATGCCGATACTACCTAATTCTTACGAAGGATCTTGGATACGGTGATATTTCTGAAACAAAACTTCTCTTGCAAGAGGTTAGTAAATTGCTAGAAGCATATTCTCGGGGCATTCTGAATTCTGACTACTGAATTCTGAATACCTGAATAGTTACAATACCGGTAAATTATCCCCTCTTGGTCTGGACATACTAAACGTAAAACAGATCCAGGGGGGAATTTTTATGCGTAAAATTGCCTTGTTGCTAGCGTTCAGTCTTCTGGTTACCCTGGTTCCTGCCCCGGTTTTTGGGGCGGAGGTGGAAACAGAAGCCGTGTCTGGGATTCTGATGGATGCTGCCAGCGGCCAGATTTTGTTTGAAAAAGAAGCTCACAAACGCCTGCCGCCTGCCAGCGTAACCAAGCTGATGACCTTGCTGGTAGCCGTTGAAGCGGTAGAGTCAGGCAAAGTGAAGCTTACCGATAAGGTAATTGCCAGTGAGAACGCCTGGAAATTGGGCGGGTCACAGATTTACCTGGAACCTGGTGAGACATTTTCACTGGAACAGATGCTTATCGCCATATCGGCAGGCTCAGCCAATGATGCTTGTGTCGCTGTGGCGGAACATATCAGCGGTACTCACGAGGCTTTTGTGGAAGAAATGAACAACAAGGCGCAAGAATTGGGCCTGAAAGATACGCACTTTGTCAATGCCTATGGCCTGCCTGCAGAAGGGCACTACACCAGCGCTTATGACCTGGCGGTAATTGGCAGATATGCCCTGCGCTACCCGCTGCTGACCAAGCTTACGAGCATCAAAGAATACGACCTGCGTGACGGCAAGTTCAAATTGTGGAATACCAATAAACTGTTGTGGTGGTACAAGGGAACGGACGGCTTTAAGACAGGATGGACTTCGGAAGCCAATTACTGTCTCGCCTCCACAGTGGAACGGGATGGATTCCGCATGATTGCTGTAGTCATGGGTGTACCCAAACCCAAGGGACATTTCTCTGAATCGATGAAGCTCTACAACTGGGGCTTTGCCAAATACCAGTTTAAGCAGATGGCTGCTGCCAATACCCGCCAGGGTGTGGTCAAGGTTAAAAAGGGCACTGCCCTGGAGGTAGATGCGGTGACCCCCGAAAGGTTTGGCGTGGTGGTGGAAAAAGGTAAAGACAAAGATTACTGGGTTGAAACAAAGCTGGCCGCTGGGGTAATTGCCCCAGTGCAAAAAGGCCAGAAACTGGGTGAATTGGTGCTGCACAAAGGCAAGACAGAGGTGGCCAGGACAGATTTGGTTGCTGGTATGACTGTAGAGAAAGCCAATCTGCTGCTGGAGATGAAAAGGGTCTTCCAAGGCGTTTTCAGCTACTAAAATGCAAGAGGGTGGCTTAGCCACCCCTTTGCAGGTTTAATTTTCGGCCGGTTGCAGGTATTCCCGGATTCTTTTCAAGGCAGCCCTTTCGATACGGGATATCTGGACCTGGGACAAACCTATTATCCCTGCCACTTCATTTTGGGTCTTGTCCTCAAAAAAACGCAACGATATTACTTGGCGTTCCCGTGGCGGCAGCTTCTCAACCACTTCTTTCAGGGTAAGGTTTTCAAACCATTCATCCTGCTTATCCGCGGAGAGTTGGTCCAAGACGAAGATGGGGTCACTGTCGTCCTGGTAAAGGGTTTCATGAATAGATGTGGGAGATTGCACGGCTTCAAAGGCCGTTACAATATCCTCCCTGGGGACATTGAGCAGGTTAGAAATTTCGGCCAAGGTGGGTTCGCGCCCTAACTCCTTAGTGAGGCTTTCCTTGGCGCGGTTAACTTTGTAAACCAGTTCCTTATAAGAACGGGAGACCTTTACCGGGCTGTCATCCCTTAAGAAACGGCGGATTTCACCGATAATCATGGGTACTGCATAGGTAGAAAACTTAACGTTATAGCTAAAGTCAAATTTGTCGATGGCCTTAATTAAGCCTATAGTGCCGATTTGAAACAGGTCTTCCAATTCGTAGCCCCTGTGGGCAAATCTCTGAACCAGGTTAAAAATCAACTTCAGGTTGCAGTTTACCAGCCTGTCTCTGGCATCCTGGTTACCAGCCTTGGCCTGCTGGAGCAAGTCTGTCATCTCATGGTCCGACAGCAGCGGAAAGCGGGGGAGATTCATTTCAGTGAGCCTACCGTTCATTGCTCATCCTCCTTAATTCTGGGAGGAATTGAGTCTGCCGGCATCGGTGCTGATTTTTTTGACCAATGTCACCGTGGTGCCTTTACCCGGTTCAGAGTCAACCTGCAAATCATCCATAAAGGATTGCATGAATACAAACCCTAATCCCATGCGGTCCGGTTCAGTACTATAGGCCGGCTCCATAGCTTTCTGGATATCCGCAATCCCCTTACCCATATCGACTATTTTAATTACCAGGCTGTCTATGTCCGACCACGCTTCCAAGAT
This sequence comes from Bacillota bacterium, assembly GCA_021786555.1. Taxonomy (GTDB): domain Bacteria; phylum Bacillota; class Desulfitobacteriia; order Desulfitobacteriales; family JAJXUE01; genus JAJZPO01. The sequence goes on from JAJYNB010000308.1 coordinate 5,575, forward strand.
AACGATACCTGACGGTACGGCGTTATAGCCGTGAATGATGGAATTGGAAACCGCCTCCGACACTGCTACCTTAAGTTCTTCTATGTCGCTAAGGGTAAAATTCAACTGGCCGGCAAGAGAGGCAACCACCAGGCGGGCCAGGGCCACATTTTCTCCAATGCCGGTAAACTCCAGTCTGATTTTATTGTCCACGTTTCATGCCTCCCTTACAGCTTCAAGAGCCTGCTTTTCGCTCTCGTAAAACTGAATTATTTTTTGTAGGCCCGAAAGTTCAAGAATTTTGCGCACCGGAGGTCTGGCTGCGGCAATCCAAAGTTTCCCACCCGATTGGCTGAGTTTCTTGTACCTGCCGATGATCACCCCCAGACCCGAGCTATCGATGAAAGATACCCCGCCCAGGTTGATAACCAGATTGCGTATTTGCCGCCGATCCAGCTCCGGGTCTACCAGGCGGCGGAACTCTTCCGCAGTCACCATGTCAAATTCTCCGGCTATTTTAATCACCAGTGTGTCCCTGTGGTATTTCTTTTCCAAACTCATGCTATAAGACCTCCATCTTCTTGCAGGCAGAAGTCAGAATTCAGAATTCAGAATGACCGATGCGGCATAGCGGCATCACTTTGGGAGGACGATTTTCTGACGCGGGTTTCGGGTAAGTATCTAGCGAGGATAACATTCTATATTCTGACTCCTGACTCCTGAATTCTTGCTCTGAGTAATGTTCTAGACTTCAGCCGATTATCCCTGCTGGGAACTGGAAATAAATTGTAATAACATTGTCGATTATTGGAGGTGGCGGTTTGGTAGGCATAAAAAGGTTCACCTTGTTGCTGCTTGCGTGCAGTCTCTTTATGATCTTCGGCCTGCCCACCCCGGATTCCTCACCCATTACCACACCTAACCAAAGCGGGCATGTTAGCGTCGAACCGCAAACCAGCATGGCTCATGGGAACGGGGTTGGGCAGCAGGCTGGAGGGAAAGAGTCAGTTCCCGGTTCCACAAACCGGGATGAGGCGCCGCAGCAAGAGGCAAGTACCGACTGGGGAGAGTATGCGTCGGAATTCGGCAATCAGTCAGGCGGCAGATTAAATGTTTTACTTATGGGCATTGATGCCAGGGGAAAGGAACCCAGCAGGTCCGACAGCATGATTTTGGTAAGCATCAATCCGGAGGATAACACTGCAGTGGTTATGTCGATTATGCGGGATACTTACGTGACCATCAGCGCTCCCAAGCCAGTGAAGAACAGGATCAACACCGCCTATGCCATCGGCGGACCCGCTATGGCTGCCAAAACCGTTAGCAGTTTCCTGCAAGTGCCGGTCAAATACTACGCGGTCATGGATTTCCAGGGATTCGAAAAGGCTATCGACGGGATAGGCGGTGTCGAACTTGAAGTCGAGAAAAGGATGGATTACACGGACGACGGCATATACGACATTCATCTCCAGGCGGGCAGGCAAACCCTCAATGGGCGGCAGGCCCTGGGTTATGCCCGGTTCCGCCATGATATCAAGGGGGATTATGCCCGGGTGGAGAGGCAGCGTAAACTGCTCCGGGCGGTGATAGACAAAATACAAGGCATTCAAGCTGTCTATTACCTGCCCAAGATAATAGAAGCCGTCAGGCCCTATATTGAGACAAACCTGGATTTCCCGGGACTGGCAGGTCTTACATACCTAGGCTGCCGTTTGAAGGAGGTCAGGACCTACACTGTTCCATCAGGAGCGTCACACCACGTCCAAAGTGTGAACGGGATGTCAGTACTGATTCCGGACATAGACAAAACCAGGCGTGAGGTCCGCGCCTATCTGAGGTAGGGGGTATATCACATGCTCCAATCCCGCCTGCATTGGGCAATATTTGTGGTTTTGTTGGGCTTAATCCTGGCAGTTGCCCTCTCCTTCACCCTTTACCGGCTTTATTCGGGCGACAAAGAGCCTCTGCCCGCAACCAGCGTGAGGTGCAACAGTCCCGCAGCGCCGGTGCATATTCCGCTAAACCCCAGTTAATACTAAGGGGGAAAATTTGTCTAGGAGGAATGGTTTAACATGCATGTAGTAAAGGTTACTGAACTAATCGGTGAGTCTACCCATAACTGGAATGACGCAGTGCAAAATGCAGTGAAACAGGCTGCCCGAGATATCCCTAACATCACAGGCGTAGAGGTTTACAACCTTACCTGCGGTGTGCGTGATGGCCAGCTGACTGAATACAAAGCCAACGTCAAAGTAGCTTACAAAGATTAGACAAGGGGTAACTCCCAGGCAGACATTGATATTTTAGGGAAGATAAGGTTACATCCTATTGCGAAGTCCGGGGTACGGAGTCCGAAGTCGGAAGGTCTGATATCGGGCTTTTTGACCCCGGACTTCGGACTTCACATTTGGGGCGGGTGAAAAGGTGTGGAGCACAGCGACAAATTGATTCCCCGGTTCAGGCCGGAGGGGGATAACCAGAACCAGGGCAGCTCGCCGGGAATGGGAACCGGCCAGAAACAAGTTGCACTGCAAACAGCCAAGTTAAACCAAAAACAACAGCAGAAACAGCAGCAGAGCCGTTTCCCGGAACCTGTGCAGAGTTTGGTGGACCTGCTGGGCCCGGAACAGCCCAAAGGACAAATCATCTCACCCGGCCAGCCGAAACTTACCCCGCAGGAATACAAAGAGATTGCGGACAGGCATAAGCCCAAACCAACGATCCTGAAAAACTGTGTGTGGGCCTTCGGGGTGGGGGGAATTATTTCGGCTATTGGCCAGATTATTCAAAACCTGCTGCATTCCGTAGGTATTAACGGCACTGCCATGGCTTCGGTGTCCTCTATTATAATGATTTTCTTGGGCGCTCTGCTCACAGGCTTGGGTGTATATGACGAAATCGGTAAAAGGGCGGGGGCGGGGTCCATCGTGCCAATTACCGGGTTTGCCAATTCTATGGTTGCACCTGCCATGGAGTTTAAACGGGAGGGCTTTGTCTTTGGAGTCGGGGCAAAATTGTTTACCATCGCAGGGCCTGTCCTGGTCTACGGAATTTTGGCTTCGGTCATAATTGGCTTGATAAAGTTTTTAGTGGGGTGAGAAAGCCTGATGAAATCCAAACTTCGGGGCAAACAAACCATAGCTTTCCAAACACCTCCGGTAATTTTATCAACGGCATCTATTGTCGGGCCTAAGGAAGGTCAGGGTCCCCTGGGGACTAACTTTGACAAAGTCCTGCCGGATAACCTGGATGGGGAGCAGAGTTGGGAGAAAGCTGAAAGTAAGATGCTTAAGGACGCCGTTAAAATGGCAATCTCCCAGGCCAAACTGACAGAACAAGATATCGGCTTTATGCTGGCGGGGGATCTGTTGAACCAAATTACGGCGTCCAATTATGCCGCCAGGGACTTGCCAATTCCCTTTCTGGGCTTGTTTGGGGCCTGCTCGACCATGGCCCTGGGAATGGCGGTGGGCTCCATGCTGATTGACGGAGGCTATGCCTCCCGGGTGGTAGCCGCAGCGTCCAGCCACCATGAGACAGCTGAACGCCAGTATCGCTATCCCACGGAACTGGGGGTGCAAAGGTCTATGTCGGCACAGTGGACCGTTACCGGCGCCGGCGCCAGTCTATTGGCCCAGGACGGTTACGGGGTAAGAATTACCCATGCCACTCCGGGGAAGGTGATTGACCTGGGTATAACAGACCCGTCAGACATGGGTTCTGCAATGGCCCCGGCTATCGCTGACACAATTATTACCCATTTCCAGGACCTGGGCCTGGGCCAGGAAGAGTATGACATGGTGATTACGGGTGACCTGGGCCAAGTCGGCATGAATATCTGCCGCGAACTGGTCCAAAGGGCCGGCTATAACTTAAACCAGCTCGCCGACTGCGGTGTGCTGATTTATGACCCGAGCCAGGACGCCCATGCCGGGGGGAGCGGGTGCGGCTGTTCAGCGGTGGTCATGAATGGTCATATTATCAAAGAAATTCTGGCGGGGCGCCTGCGCAAGGTGCTGTTTATCGGCAGCGGCGCACTTCTGAGTACGACGTTCAGCCAGCAGGGTGAATCCATCCCTTCCGTGGGGCATGCGGTGGTCCTGGAGGGTCCCGGTTAAGGAGGTAGGAATATTGTTCCAGATGGTTATACCCGCCTTCCTGGTAGGAGGGGCGCTTTGTTTGATAGCCCAATTGTTGATGGACCTGACTAAACCAGGCATAACCCCTGCCCATG
>JAJYNB010000329.1 GCA_021786555.1 Bacillota bacterium
GATCTTCGTATTGCCAATCCCCATATCACCCGTGGCAAGCAGGTTTGCACCGAGATTGATCTGCTCTTCAGCAACTTCTACCCCCACCAGGATTGCAGAGACTGCTTGTTCCCGGGTCATGGCAGGGCCTGAGGCCATGTTGGCTGTACCCCTGGCAATTTTTCTACTGATTAGATTAGGATGGGACAGGTCTGCGGCCACCCCCACATCCGTACAAACCACTTTTGCTCCCGCCTGACGCGACAGAACATTAATGCCTGCACCGCCATTGAGGAAGTTGTACACCATCTGCGGCGTGACCTCCTGGGGAAAGGCGCTAACCCCTTCGGCTACTACCCCGTGGTCCCCGGCCATTACCAAAACAGCCTTTTGTTCGACCGCTGGAAGGGGATTACCCGTTATGCCTCCCAATTGCTTGACAATCTCCTCAAGTTTACCCAAGCTTCCCGCCGGCTTTGTCAAGTTATCAAGCCTCACCTGGATCTGGTCCATCACATCCCGGTTTAGTGGCCGCACTGAATGAAGTACCCCCATTAGGCGCTGTTCCTGTTGCATCTTTTTACCCTCCTTCTTTATTTACCAGCAACGTGTTATAGTCCCGGATTGACGGATGCCGTTCAAGTCAATGTAACAGGGCAGCCAGCAGCAAAGTCACGAGTTCACTCAGTTCACACAAGGCTCCATAAACATCACCGGTCAGTCCGCCAATCCTGCCCGAGACGAACCTGGCAAAGAGCCATGCCCAGATTCCTACAAGAACTCCGAGGATTACACCGCGCCAGCTTAAGAGAAGGTAGGCTGCCAACAGGGTATACAGGCCGGTCAGGGCCAGACGGCGGGGGGAAAAAAAACGGGCAAAGCCTTTACCCAGGCCCTCAGGCCTGGCATAAGGGAATAAAGCTGTTCCGATGCCCATGTTGAAGCGGCCCAGGGCCGGCATCAGCACAATTACGGGCCAGAGCTTCAATTCCACCATCTCAACCAGCAGGGCGTATTTTAAGACAAACAGGCCTCCGGCGGCAATTACGGCATGCGCTCCCACCCTGCTGTCCTTCATGATTTCCAGGATTCTTTCCCTGGACCGGCCGGAAAAAATACCGTCCATGGTGTCCATGTATCCATCCAGGTGCAGGCCCCCGCTGAGCAGGATTTCCTCAACCAGGAGGACAGCCCCTACCACGCCGGACGGTACTTTGAGAACGGCAAGATAGCCGGTACCTGCCAAAATAAACCCCAGCAGCACTCCCACCAGGGGAAAATACAGCATATTGCGGGCAAATTCGGCTGGACTGGATACCTTTTCTTTTACCAGGCGGATAGTGGTCAGGAACTGCAGCGCGGTGATGAAATCCTTCAACATTAATCCTCCAATCCAGTCAGGATCCGACTGCCTGCAGCTTTTATCTCAATTGGGTATCCCGCCACCACCAGATACACCCGTCCAGCTTCCCCGGCAAGTACCTGGTTTGCCTTTCCTGCCAGGTCCCTGTACAAGCGGCCAAGCTTGTTTTCAGGCACCAGGCCCCAGCCTACTTCGTTGCTGACACAGATTAGGGTTGCCTGTCCTAAGCAGGCAGCCTCCGCCAGGTCCTGTACACGGGACAAAATGCGATGCTGGCAGTCCTCGGCTGGCTCGCCGTCTGCTCCAAGCTCCCGCATCAGCAGATTTGAGAGCCACAATGTTACACAGTCAAGCAGAATAACAGAGGCCGAGTCCCGGTACTTCATCAGGATCTCCGGCACTGCCAAAGGTTCCTCAATCGTCAGCCAGCTTGCCGGACGCCGGGAGCGGTGCAGTTTGATCCTGTCTTCCATCTCCTGGTCGAAGGCTTGGGCCGTGGCGATATACGCCACGTGGCTCCCCAAGCTGGCAGCCAGCTTTTCTGCGAAACTGCTCTTGCCGCTGCGGGCCGCGCCCGTAACCAAAACAAATTCCCCCAAAATTCGACCTCCTTCTGACTCGTACGCTGCCGTTGAAGATATTCCCGTCAGGTACCTATTTACCTCTTTTTTTCGATACTTGTCTCGTATGCCGTGGATGGGAAGGTTTCAAGCCCCTGGACTGCCGCGAGCTTGTCCGGGCCGGAGGCGCTTCGCCGTTTCCTTCTCCGTCTTCCGACTCACTTCGTACGAACTGACTCAGCCGGTTCAGCTCCCTGCGAATGTACTCATCCAAACGCACGCTGCGCTGCAGGATTTCGCGGTCTATGGCATTCTGCCGCTTCTGCGACATCATGATTATGGGCGCTTGGATGGCTGCAAGGCACGAAAGAATAAGGTTGAGGAAAATAAATGGGTATTCGTCAAAATGCTCAATGCCAAGATGTAAAGTATTTAATAATATCCACGCCCCGAGCGTGGCGCAAAAGCCAACCACAAAAGCCCAGCTTGCTCCTATCACAGTGACCTTGTCTGCAATTTTCTGGCCCAAGGTACGGGTATCCTTTTTCATTCGGTACTCCCCCTTAGACCAGTATATTCTTTAGGCCCCTAACTTGTCCCAGCCGCAAAACTTCCTGCCGAATGCAAACCAATCAGCGGCTGCATATCTTATAAATTAAGGAGCGTTTGCCGGGTTTCAGCGGTTGGGATAAAAGGAGGATGCGGCATGTCCGATACCAAGAAGAGCATTGAAACAAGCATCCAGGTCCATGAGTTGTTTATGGAATTGACCACTACCCTGCAGTTGAGTGTGGAAGACGCACTGGATGTCTTGGACCGGATTCTGGAAATCATCAATAAAAGAGCCTGACATGGCGGCATGGCCAAGTGGAAAAAGATGCTCCGCCCGCCAGTGCAAGAAAAAAGAGCAGTATGCCGCCGGATACTGCTCTTTGCAAGCTCAGGCTTTTTCTGCTTTCAAAACTTCAATTAACTTACCGAAATCGGTCTTTGAGATAAACAGGCCTTTTACCTGCTCCTCCCCCAGGTTGATATCCAATTGTACACCGCGGGCTGTTTCCACCAACCGGGTGTAGGAGATTTTCAAACCCCGGTTAGGTTTGGGCTTGCGGGCGGGATCTGGTTCCAGATAACCGGCATAATCCACCACTACTCCCCTGGGACTTTGTCGCAGCCTGTCAACAAACTCTTCAAAGTCCCCAGGTGATAGTCTGATGTTATCTATCAATATAGGTCTATAGTAAAGGTCAAAGCGGACCCCATCGCTCTGGCTTTTGACCAGCACCTCAAAAGGTTCCATTTTGTCACCCCCTTAATCACTTGGTTTGTAATTCTACTTAATAATAAAATATCCTGCTACGAGCCAGGATATTAATCGAAGTCCGAGGTCCGAGGCCCGAGGTTCGAAGACTGGGCTGCTTTTCAGGCCGGAAATTACTCTGTTTGGCTGTCGAGGCACGGATTTCGTGCCTCGAAGTTCGTACCTGTTCTGTTCGTCCGAGGTTCGAAGCGAGGCAGATCGTTTGGAGACCCATATCTGATCTCGGACTTCGGACCTCGGAGTTCGCAATGGCGCCCTACGGGTGCCTTTTCTTTAGTGCTCAGCCAGAAGGCTGTTTTTCCCTCTTGCCGAGCAAGCGGTACCCCAGGTAGAGTCCGCCCAGTCCAGCCAGGTATCCCCACCAAGGCCGGCGGTACTCCGGGGCCAGGATGTTGTCCGGCATCGGTTCAGGCTGTTTTGGCTGGCGCAAAGGCTCCACTTGTTTAACCTTGTCGGCTATGGCGAGCAAAGTCCCCAGGGAAAACCTTAGGGATTCCGCAAGCTGGCCCGGTTCGGGCCTGGCCTGTACCCGGCCCTGCTCTTGTTCTACCGAGTTCCGAACCGTTGGATTGTACTCACCCCACGGCTTCGGGCCCGCGCCTCTCTTCTCGTCTTCCATCTGACCACCCCCTACAGCATATGCTGGGAGATGGTGGAAGGATTTAATCCAGGCGTTTGCGGAACCGCAAAGATGAAAGGGCAATGATTGAGATGCCAAACACAGTCAGCGGCGCCACATCGCCCCATAACTGGTACAGAGTAAGCCCTTTCAAAATGATGCCCCGCAGGATATCGATGAAATAGGTCAAAGGCATGAGGTAGCCTAACAGGTAGACCAGTTTTGGCATGGCTTCGCGCGGAAACATAAACCCGGAGAGCAAAACGCTGGGGAGCAAAATAGCAATTGCCATTTGCATTGCCTGGAGTTGGGTCTTGGCCACTGTAGAGATGAACATACCCAAGCCCAGAGCGGTGAGCAGGAAGAGGGCAGAAAGGGCCAGCAGCAGAACAGTACTGCCGGCTACCGGCACGTTAAACCAAAATACCCCAATTGCCAGAACAAGGGCGACGTCAAAAAAGGCAATGACTATATATGGGACCAATTTGCCTACAATAAGCTCGCGCGGTTTCACGGGCGTGACAATGAGCTGCTCCAGAGTACCCCGCTCTCGTTCGCGCACCAGGGCAAAGGCTGTAAGAATTATAGTAATATTTTGCAGCACCAAACCAATCAGACCGGGGATGTTAAATCTTAGGCTGGTCATTTCAGGGTTGTACCAAACCCTTGGCCGCAAATCAATGCCCCCGGGGATTTTGAGGGCCAAACCTGTTTTCTCAAGGCTGGCCAAGCGAAGTTCGGTGGATTTTTCCTGGCCGAGAAGTTGAGCCGAGTTGAACACAGTTCTGGCTACAGTCGGATCAGATCCGTCAATTACAATCTGGACCGGACTCTGCTCCCCCCGCGCCAGTTTATCTGCGTAACCGTGGGGGATAATCAGGCCGGCCTTGGCGCTGCCTGTGTCGATATCGCTTTTCACCCCCGCATAGCTCGTCTCATATTGTGTAACCACATAGTAGTTGGAGTTCTGAAACGCCTGGACCAAGGCCCTGCTGCCGGAGGTCATGTCCTGGTCCAGGACCACCAAGTTGATATTGTTAATGTCGGTGGTCACGGCGTACCCAAACAAGAGCAGCATCATCACAGGCATAACAAAGGCAATCGCCAGGCTCGGTTTGTCCCGCATGATGTGGATGAACTCTTTGACCACAATGTGTTTTATCCTGTTAAGGTTCATACGCTAGCCTCCTCTGACAGGCTGCGGTGCGTTTGCACCATGGCAATAAAGACATTTTCCAGGGTTGCTTCGTTCCAGTGCTGTTTCAACTCCGCCGGGCTGCCGAAACCCTCCAGCACCCCTTGGTACATTATCGCCACCAGATCACAATGTTCCGCTTCGTCCATGTAGTGAGTAGTGACCAGAATCGTGAATCCCCGGGAGGAGAGACCCCTCAGGATATCCCAGAACACACGGCGGGAAACCGGGTCAACCCCTGCTGTAGGCTCATCCAGAATCAACAGCGGCGGCTTGTGTATGATAGCGCAGCCCAAAGCCAAACGCTGTTTCCATCCTCCGGAGAGAATCCCGGCCAGGGATTTGCGCTTGGCCCCCAGCAGGGCCGTTTCCAGCACTTCATCCCGTCTCTGCGCCAATTCCTGCTTCTTCAAGCCGTAAATTCCGCCGAAAAAATTAAGGTTCTCCTCTACGGTCAGGTCTTCATACAGGCTGAATTTCTGGGACATATAGCCAATGTTCTGCTTGATCTTCTCGGGGTCAGTGACGATGTCATGTCCCATTACGGTTCCTGTACCGGAGGAAGGCCGCATGATGCCGCACAGCATGCGGATGGTGGTTGATTTGCCGCTGCCGTTTGGTCCGAGGAAACCGAAGATCTTGCCTGCAGGCACTTTAAAGCTCAACCGCTCCACAGCCGTGTAGCGGTCAAACACCTTGCTTAGATCCCGGACCTCTATAGCCCACTCCATGCCATCCACCTCCTCATAGGCTCACATCGGCGGGCATGCCAGGCCTTAAGCGGTCCTGTCCGCCGGTAACCTTGATTTTTACACCGAAAACCATATTAACCCGTTCTGAGGGAGTCTGAACATTTTTCGGGGTAAATTCTGCCTCCGTATTAATCTTAACGATTTTGCCGCTGAAGCTCTCCCCTGGGTAGGCATCCACATCAAACTTTACAGCCTGGCCGAGCTGCACCTTTGACAACTCATTTTCCGGCACATAGACCGTGAGGCTCAAATCCTGGGGATCGATAATTGTCACCAGGGGCATTCCCGGGCTGGCCAATTCTCCCCGTTCCAGGGCGACTGTCTCAATCACCCCGTCCAGAGGTGCTTTGATTTCAGCTTTCGCCAGCTGGGCCTCAGCCAGCTTGACAGCCGCCCCGGCCTGGTCCACCTGAGCAGAGGCTGCATCTTTAGCCTGGGATGTGGCGCCGGCTGCGACCAGGTCATACTGGGCCTGGGCCGAACGCACTTGAGCCTGGTACATCTCAAGCTGAGATTTGGCACTGTCCAGCCGGATTTGCAGGTCGGTCTGGGCAGACTGCATATTGGCTAGCTGAGCTTGAGCCTGAAGTTTGAGAGCTGGGTCCTGAGTGTTTTGCAAAGAATTTTGTGAATCGCTGATTTTAGTGTCAATATCGCTCAAGGCCGCTGTCAAATCATTGATCTGGACTTGGGCCCCGTTAGCCATGGCCTGTACCTGGTCGAGGTTCGCTTTGGCCGAGCGCACCTGCTCCAGCCTGGAACCGGCGCCCACTCCCCGCCTCTGTGCGTCCGCAGCGGTCCAGGCCGCCTGGGCCTGATCCAGTTGGTAGCGCAGCACGGTATCATCCAACCGCGCCAGAACATCCCCGGCCTTGACCTTGTTTCCCTCCACGGCTGGCAAATCCTTAACTGTACCCCCTGTCTCCGCGCTTATTACAACCTCCCTGGCCTCAATTGTACCGGAAATCCGCAAGGAATTCTCCCTGCCGCACCCGGCCGCAAATGCCAACCCCGCCAACATCAAAACCGCCAGCATTTTTTTCACCGTTAAATCCCCCCCGCATCAGGCTTGCCGGGCAAACCGCCCGGCACCTCCCTGGTTGCCCGTACCCCGTTCAGAAAAATGTCAACGATCAAGTCAACATTGCGCCTGTCCCGCGCCTCCTGGGGATCTGAATCCTCCCAGGCCGGATTAGCGGTCTTCAACACCGAGTCAAACATTATATAGGTGAACACCGCGCCTACCAGGCTTCGAACCGCCGCAAAAGGATCAACGTCCCTAAAGATGCCCATTTTTACCCTGGCCTCAAAGTACTCTGATAACATCTGGGCAGCTTCAAAAATGACCCGGCCGAAAATCATCTGGCGGACCTCAGGGTGAAACTGGGCTTCATAAAACATTACCTTCACCAAATCAAGATTGGGCCGGATCAGTTCCAGCCTGTTATAAATCAGGCTTTTGAGGCTTTCCTCATCGGACTTGGCTGACATCTCGCTCATGATGCCTTTCAGAGTTTCTACCGCCAGGGAACCGGCCACATCCACCAGCAAATCCTTCTTTGTCTTAAAATAGCGGAAGATAGTTCCCTCCGCCACACCGGCCTCACGGGCGATTTCAGAAGTAGTGGCCCCCTTGAATCCTTTGCGGGCAAACACCTTGGCTGCCGCCGCCATAATTTCCTGCTTGCGCGGCATATCGTGCAAATTGTCTGGTCCCCCACGCCCCATCCTGTTGCCCGGGCTTTTCCCGGACGTCACCGTCCTTTCCTTGGCTTAGATGAGTGAGTACTCACTTATTATTTTAACCAATTTTTACAGGGTTTCAACCCCTTTTGAGCAGAAAAACCAAGAGGCTGCTGACCTGATTGGTCACACAGCCTCTTCCACCAAAGTTCATATCATTTAACCGCTGGGCCGCAGCCCACGTCCGAACGGCCTTAACGACCGGCAGGATAACCTTTACGCTAACCTTATGTCTCAGCTGGCTCCCTTTTGGCAGTTCTTCACGCCTGTCCCGGAATCTCCTGTTTCAAGGCTTTGATTAAATCCCATTTCCCGCTGTCCCAATTGTAAAACAGGAGCCAGATAAACTTATAGCGGCTCTGTGGAACCTGAATCAATTGTTCGCAGCGGTTAAAATCGCTCATTCCGAATACTGCGGATACCACCCGGATCAACAAAGCCAGTTCATCTTTATGAGAATATCCCCTGGCCTTGTCCGCTTTTTGAGACAGCAGCTTATTTAAGCGTTCCAGATAGGTAGCCAGGTCTTCAGCCGGGTGATGGTCGGAAGCTGAGCGCCCAAGGAAAATGCGGGCCTCCTCCGCATCGTAGAACAGATGGGCAACTTCAACGCCAATCTGCTGGCCGGTGTCGACATCCTCAATCACGATATCAGGCCGGTCGGCATGAAGAACAACCCGAAAGTCCGTTCCCAACTGCCGGTTTAGAGCCTCTACCAAATATTCGGCAGCGTTTTGTTCCAAAAGCCATTTTTCTTCATCCCGCACCACGGTCATTTTGACACCTCGGTTAAAGTTCTTCTGTTAATGGAGCGGTTCGGACGAAGGTCGCTGCGCCCAACCATAACAACCCGAGACTTCGGGGGGTCATCTAAGGCTTTCCGTTAAGATTATGCCGAAAGATCCCGAATTAGACAGAAAGGCCATGTTGAACTTCACCTTGCTAAATATTAGCATCGCACCGGCCTTTAGGCAATCACCAGAACGAAAATTGCCCTATAGCAGGCATATTTGGATAGACCGGGCATAAACCTATAGCAAAATCCAAGGGGGAGGTGCGTTTATGCCTTTGTCCATTCAGCCCATTCTCAGGGGGATAGTTTATGCCATAATCACCGCCTTAATTTTAAGCGGTGTAATCGGAATTTTAACAAATCTGACAGGCATGCCGGAATCGGATATGATAAATACCGGAATTTTCGTGGCCAGTGTCTTCTTCGGCAGTCTGACGGCGGCCCGCCTGGCAGGCACGAAGGGGCTTTATTACGGTATCAGTGTGGCTGTGGGCGTTATCCTCCTCATCAGACTTATTTCTTCCATTATGCTGCCTGAGCCTTTTAGCTGGCTGGGTATAGCCGAAAAGACTTTATACGCATTGGTCGCGGGAGCACTCGGCGGGGTGGTGGGAGTCACCCTGAAATAGGGAGTGTTCTTTTTCAGCTCGGGGAGATAACCACAAAAATAATGGTCCGGGGTATTCCCGGGCCATTATTTTCCCATGTACAGCAAGATTGTAATCCCTATAGCCAAATAGGCCAGGCCGAAGTACAGCCTGAAAGGATATCTGCAAGGTTCATCCCGGGCTTTAATCCGGGCGGCAACCCCCAGTTCAGCCGGATTTTCCACGCTGAGCCGCCTCCCCAATCCATTCCGGTTACCTGGGCCAACCTGCCTCAATCTGCCGGATTAACCATTTGTCTGGCAGAGGATTGCTTAGTCTCGATTGAGCTTATATACCACCCCCCGAGCCCCTGTACCAAGGTGATTGTCACGGTGTTGCGGGGGATTGTGCCCAGGGCTGAAACCCACACAGGCCTGCCGATGATTACGGCCGTTTGCTCCTCCATACTGGACTGCTGCAGGTAAAAACCTGTAAACTGCAGGCTTCCATCTTGTTTACGCCAATCCTGCCAGGTTTTTATCTGTCCTCCTGCCTCTAGTTTGGTCCAGTAGCTCCGGGTAGTCAACGCCCGGGCTTTTAACCAATCCCCCCTTTCAACCGCCTTATAAAAGGCCTGTACGGCGTAAACCGGGTTGTGGGCGGTGTCCATGGGAGACAGGACCTGAGCTAAACGCGGTGATCCCTGCAGTGAGACTATGGCAACAACCCCCAGGCAGGCCAGTGCAATCACCCTTAAGTACCGCTTCCCCACGCAAATCCTCCTCCTAAATGTTCTCTTGTACATTTTAGGAGGACAAGTTGGATTTAATGACTTATTTA
>JAJYNB010000231.1 GCA_021786555.1 Bacillota bacterium
CCGGATCAGTAAGGCTCTCCCACAACATGTCGATGAACTCGCCGTTTCCCATCCGATAACCGCCAAATCTTGCTTTGGGTAGGATGTAGGGTATGTTGCTCATGCTCTCGGTACCCCCAACCAGGAAGACATCCCCCTCACCGGCTTTGATGGCCTGGTAGGCATAGGTCAGTGCTTTCATGGCCGAACCGCAGTTGACATTGATGGTCGCTCCAGGTACCGTTTTGGGCACTCCCGCCAGTAAGGCAGCAACTCTCGCCACGTTTGGCGCCTTGCTGGGATTAAAACTGCACCCTGCAACTACTTCATTAATACTCTCAGGCTCGACGGCGGTGCGCCGCAGTAATTCCACAAAAACCTGCCTTAGTAATTCATGCGCGGGTACATCCTTTAAAGCACCTCCCAACGCTCCAACGGGAGTCCTTACTCCGTCGATAATTACCACTTGATTCACGCTTGCTTTCCTCCTGTTCCTGCTGCAGCTTTACGAAGTTCAGTTTTGAGAATCTTGCCGGATACCGTCTTGGGCAGGCTTTCTAGGACTTCATAGAACTTTGGTACTTTATAAGGGGCAAGATATTTCAGGCAGAACTCTCTGACTGCGCCGAATTCAACCTGCTGCCCGTCCTTAACGGTCAGGAAGGCCTTGAGTTCTTCCCCCATAACCGGATCGGGGATGCCGATGACGGCAACCTCTAAAACAGCTGGGTAAGTATACAATACTTCCTCGACTTCACGCGGATAGATGTTTTGGCCCCCGCGGATAACCACATCCTTTTTCCGGTCCACAATGAAGATATAGCCATCCTTATCCTTATAGGCCAAGTCACCGGTATGGAACCAACCTTTGCGCAAGGCATCCGCGCTTTCCTCCGGTTTGTGCCAGTATCCCTTGAAAACGTTGGGTCCCTTAATGACAATCTCCCCAACCTGACCGGAGGGGACTTCCAGGTCAGTATCGTCAAAGATTTTTACCTCTACGTCCTTAATCGGCAAGCCAATCGAACCTGGTTTTTTCAACCCATCGATTGGATTAAAGGTAACCACCGGTGAAGTCTCCGACAAACCATAGCCCTCCATCGGCTCAGAACCGAACAAATCCGTGTACTTTTTGAATATCTCGGCCGGTAGCGCTGCTGCTCCGATAATAATCACCCGGATAGAACTCAGGTCATACTGTTTGAAGTCGGGAGCATTGAGCATCAAGGTAATCATGGTTGGCGGACCGAAGAAATATGTGATGTGATAATCCTGAAGGACCTGCAGTGTTTGCTTCGTGGATTCCCAACGCGATTCGAGATACACTGTTCCACCCGCATACAAGGTTGTAGCCATACAGTTGGTTTGGGCAGCAATATGGAACAGGGGAGCTACAATTAAAGTTCTCTCTTGGGACGTAATCTGCAATGAATCTTCCACAAGGGTTTTGATATTGCTGGTCAAGTTATTGTGTGTCAGCATTGCTCCTTTAGGAATCCCGGTTGTACCTGAGGTATAAATGATTTCGGCCAGTTCGTCAGCGTCAATTTGATAATCCCTTGGCCAGGCAGCGGCCGCACCGTTAAGCAAGTCTGCAAATCCGATGACACCGCTTTGAGCCGCTGCATCTGTGACAATTACCTGCTGCAAACTGCTTATTTGCGGGCGTACGTTCAGAATATTGCTGACAAATTTGCCAGATGTGATGACGGCAACCGGCTGGGCGTCACTCAGAATGTTTTGTATTTCGCGCTCGGTATATAAAGGATTCATAGGAACCAGAACGGCACCAATTCGAAATAAGGTGAGATAACTGACAACGAACTCAGGATCATTCATCAGTTGCACGGCTACCCTGTCACCCTTTTTTACGCCAATGTTGAGCAATCCTGCCGCTAAACGGTTGACACTGCGGTTGAGTTCCCCATAAGTAGAGCTGCCGGTCCTCCAGACCAGCGCCGGCTTATCGGGGTCCTGTTCTGCCCAAAATCTCACTTTTGCCTCGATATTCATAACTTTCCCTCCCCCATGTGTAGGTTTTGTTTAAACGAGTATTACTTCCTTATCGCCTAAGGATAGACATCTCGCTCCTTCACCACCTTCAACGACGAACATATCCTCGATTCCAACAGCGCCCAAGGCCGGAAAAACGAACTTAGGCTCAACAGCCAATACCATATTTGGCTCCAATACTGACTTGGAACCGTAGCTGATGGTGGGCAATTCGTCCAGTTCCAAGCCGACGCCATGGCCGACAAAGCTAACCCGGCTGGAGCCACACCCCATGAAATTGTCTGCATAGGCTGTATTTTGTTGCACCCAGTCTATCACCTCGTCGTAAATCTGGCCCGTTACCCTGCCGGGTAATATGGTCTGGCGTATTTTTTCCTCCAGTTGGACAGACTTTTGGTATGCCTCCCAAAGTTCAGACGGTAGATAATCTATGGCAAACATCCGGGTTTGATCTATCTGATAACCATTGACTACAATTACCAAATCCACCAGGACGGGCTCTCCCGCCTGAATCTTGCTCCTGGTTGCACCCTGTGGATAGCTAACCGAAACACCTTGTCCGACCACCGGTCCGTCGAAACGCCCCGGAACGGCTCCGCGAGTACCTGCGAAGACCCCACCGACATGAAACTCTGTGCCAAATCCACGCACCCGTACATACCCCTCGTGGCCGGCAATCAGAGCGAACCTTTCAAGTTCAGCCTCAAATTCCACTTCAGTGATGCCCGGATGGAGAATTTCTGCACCCTGTTTGAATACTTTAGCGGCCACCTGGGCACAGTCAGTTAGACGCTCCAATTCCCAAGGCGATTTAACGGTTCTTTGCAGGCGTATAATTGAAGAAACATCAACTATGGTGACATCCGGGAATGCCTTTCGGTAGCGTTCATATTGACTGACAGGAAGGACGTCAAATTCCATGCCTAACACAGTGGGTAGTGAGAAGCCCGCCTGGAGAATATAGTCAGGCAGTTTGGAAAGGCCGCTAAGTTGGACTACGGTCCAGGGACTTTCCATTTTAGCCCTCACATAATCCCGATAGGCCATTACCAGGGGTTCACCTGCACAAGGAATAAAAACGTGAACATTTTGGGCTGTGCCGCTGTAATAGAGAACATCCGCTGTTTGAATTAAAAGCGCCGCTTCAATTCTCTGTTGTTGGAGAACTTTCTGAAAACTTTCTACTCGCTTCTTCAGTTCTTGTGTGGGTAGCTTCATTAACCCAATTCCTGGTTCATACATGTGACCTTTCACTCTCCAATATCCGACATCAAGGTGACAATCTGTCAATAATGATATCGCCCATAATATTCATTATATTCTGACAATTAGGTCGAAAAAATTGGTCTATTCCAGTTCGCTTTTTTTGACAAGGTAATGAGGAGGTACGTTCTCGACCTTGAACAGAGCGTTGTAAAATAACACACCTACGTCCTTAATGATTCCTTCGATTTGATGGTCATTGAGGTTGTTTTGCACAATGTGGTTCCCTACGGCATGAACCATACCGAAGAGGGAAACGACGGCAATATCCAAGTCGACCTCACGGCAAAGCCCTCTTTTCATGCTCCAGGTAAAATCCTTCTTGAGGCGGACATACGGTTCTTCCATGAGTTGGTTCCAAACACGGTGCAGCTCCTCGTCCATAGTATGACAGTCCATGAGAATGCGGATGACATCCCTGTGTTTGGAATAAGTGTGGAAAACAAGCTCCAACCGGGAGACCGTTCTTTTGTAAAGACTGGTTTCCGTAATTGGCGGGATAACATAATCGTTCTTAATCATTTCCCAAGCTTCATTAGCCAATTCAACAATGACTTCCTGTTTGCTGCGATAATATTGGTAAAATGTCCCATAGCCCAAATCCGCCCGGGCCATAATGTCCTGAACCGTGGTATTTTGGTAACCCAACTCAATGAAAGACTCAAGTGCCGCTTTACAGATGCTTTTTTTCGTTTTGATTTTTCTGCGCTCATTTCTGGTAAGAGTGACAGTTGTATCGGTCACTTTGCTTCAGTTCCTCTCACTTTTAAACCAAGCAGTATTCGACATGACAATCAATACTGACATTGGCGTCAATTAGAGTTTAGCGTAAGCTAAATATTAGCGTCAATCTCTGACAACCGAAAAGCTTAAATCGCTGTGCAAACGGTTATTATGCTCTGCCAAAGGGAGTTTTTGCCCGAGAGAACTTTGTACCCGTGGGGATGCGGGATGTTGAGCCAAGCTTTGCTCGCTTTTTTTATTGGCATGGAAGGAATATTTGTTCAGCGTGTCAAAATTTATCAGAATGTTGGCTACGGAGTCCGGAAGGAGAGAACGATTTTGCCGGTAAAAATAGTGCACGCTGCCGATTTCCACCTGGAAAGTCCCTTTTCCGGCCTGAGCGCTGCGATGGCGGAACTGCGGCGGGAAGAACTGAAGCGCACTTTTCTACGGGTTATGGACCTGGCTGCAAAAGAGGGGGCTCAAGTCCTGCTTTTGGCGGGAGATTTGTTTGAGCACGGACGGGCCGGTCGGGAACTGATGCACTTCTTAAACCAGGCTTTCAGCAAATCCCAGGCAAAAATTTTCATCGCCCCGGGAAATCATGACCCCGGCCTGACCAACTCACCCTATTGGTCGTACCCCTGGTCTGAAAACGTACATATCTTTAGGGAAAAGTTTGAGGCGGTACACCTGCCGGATCTAGATTGTATGGTCTACGGACTCGGCTTTGCCCATTTTGCGGTCAAGGACCCACTCCTGGCCCATTTTCGGGTAGCTGACAGAAAGATGCTGAACCTGGTGGTCCTGCACGGCGAAGATGTCAGCAGCCCGGTGGCAGCCCGAAGTTCAAATTACCTGCCATTCAGTGTATCCGAATTGGCTCTGGCCGGGGCTGATTATTATGCCCTGGGCCACTACCACCGGCCCCGCGTCTTGTGGGAAGAGGGGGGAAGTATCAGAGCCTGCTATTCGGGCAGTCCTGAGCCATTGGGCTATGACGAAGAAGGGGAACACGGGGTTTTTTGCGGCCTGGTAGCGAAAGAGGGTAATAAGGTCAGCTTTGTCAGGCTGAACAGCCGCTCCTACCGCACGGTATCCGTCGCTTGTGGCGGGGAAGAGTTTTTGGAGCAGTTAGCGGAATTGGCGGTAAAACGTGTACCCGAGGCGGAGCGGCAGCAGAACTTTTCCCGCTTGGTTTTCAGTGGAGAGGTGGATCCCGGTCTGGAATTTGACCGGGTTAAACTGGAGGGGCTCCTAGCCTCACAATTTTTTGCCTGCCGGGTGGAAAATGCCACGGTTCCCGCCCATGAATGGACCGGTTATGACCTAAGAACTGCCCGGGGCATGTTCGCCTCCAAGCTTCAGGTCATGCTGGCGAAGGAGACTGACGATGAAGAAAAAGAAATTATCCGCCAAGGCCTGTACTACGGGTTTGACGCTTTAAACCTGGGGAAGGTGGTTGAACGATGAAGTTGGACCGCCTGGAGCTGACCTGGTTCGGCAAGTTCGCGGACAGAGCGGTTGAGTTGGGGCCTGGGCTAAACCTTATTTACGGCCCCAACGAAAGCGGCAAGTCCACACTGCAGAATTTTGTGCGGGGGATGCTCTTCGGCTTTAAGAAGAGCGGCAACCGCCGCAGCTATGACGAGGCACTGGAACGTTTCCAGCCTTGGCGGGGGGACAAGTACCTGGGCGTGCTGGAATATACGCTTGGGGACAGGCCTTACCGCATCGAGCGCAATTTCGCGCCGGAGGGAGAAAGGGTCAGGGTGCTGGACGGATCCACCTGGCAGGACATCACAGCCAATTTTCCCATGGACAGGCGCAAAGAGGTTTTGTTTGCCGAAGAGCACTTGGGCATGAATCAGGTTGTTTTCGATAATACGGTCTGCGTTCGGCAGCTGCAGTCAAGAAGTTCTGCCGATCTGGCAGGGGAAATCAGGGCTAAGCTGGTGAATCTGGTTTCCACCGGGGAGGAAGACATCTCGCTGCAGCAGGCTCTGCGGGTCTTGGAGGAGGAGTTGAGACAGCTGGGCCAGAGCGAGCGGGCAGGCAAAACTCCTCTGGGCCAGGCTGCAGCCAAAGTAGAAGAATTGGAGCGGACCCGTCAGGCTACGCTGGAGGTTTACGGTGAAATCCGCGCAGCAGAGGAGAACTGCCAGGTTCTGCAAGAGGATTTGCAGGAATTGGAGCAAGCCAGGCAGCGCCTGCAGCGGGAGGATGCAGCGGCGGAGGCCGCGGAGATCAAGGGGACCCTTGCGCGGGTTGAGGCCTATGACCGGAAAATTTCCGAACTTGCTTTAGCCCTTAAGGACGGGTATCAGGACTTCCCGCTGGCAGACAAGGAGAACCTGGCCCTGGCATTGGAACGGCAGGGCCTGGCCGCCGGCCGGGAACAGGAACTGGCGGAGAAGGCTGAGGTCCTGGCCAAAAGGCTGGAACAGCAGCGGCAGATCCTTGCGAACTTTGAAGCGTTCGCCGCTTTTGACCAGGAGAGCGTAGTCGCGGTGGAAAACAGCTTCACAAGGCTGGATGAAGCCGCCCAACAGGCGGAGCTGCTGGAACAAAAGCGGGGTGAACTGGTTAAGCGCCGCCGGGTTAACGACGAGCAGTTTAGCGCTCTGGCCGGCTGCGCCCGGCTGGGTCAAGCCGGGGAAGCTGAGGTTGACAGTCTGGAAGAGGAAATCAGCAGTTTAACGCTCGAAAGGTGGCCCTATGATAGCGAGCGCCTGAAACTTAACGAGGCCAACCTGGCTCAGCGACTGAGGTTGAGAACCGTTTATGCGGTGCTCAGTCTGGCCTTGGGAGCTCTACTGGGAGTGGTCTTGGGCAAGAACGTGAACTGGCGCCTGGGATTTCTGCCCCTGGCCGGAGTCTTGCTCGCCCTTGGGTTTTGGCCCGGCATCCGGCAGGACAAGCATAAGCTTAAGGATGTGCGCAAGCGGCTGGAGGACTCAGGCAGGGGGGCGGCCGCCAGCGAACAGGAGTTGAAAGAGAAGCAAGAACGTCTTCAGGCCTTGTTGGCTGAAGCTGGTGTTGGGAGCACCCGTGAACTGGGAGAAAAGATGCGCCAGCTTGCTCTGGTGCAGCACAGCCGTCAAACTGTCCTGCTGGAACTGGTCGAGGTGGAAAACAGCTTAGACAAACTGCGCCAGAAGGTGCACCACGAGGCTAGGGAACTTGCAGGCCGCTTTCTGGTACCGGCGGGCATTGCCATCCCGGGGCAAAGCATCAGCCGGGATGACATTGAACAGTTCCGGGGCGGGGTCAGCACCTATCTGGAGCTAAAGGCCAGAGAAATGGACTTATTGCGGCAGGAAGAGGGCTTGACCGGGGAACGGGAGAAGGCCAGGGTAGAGGTTAAGACTCTTGTGGCGGCGGTACAGCGGATACTTAACGCTGCCGGGGTCTCTTCTCCTGCTGAATTCCTGTCGGCATATGAAGCCAATCTGCAGCTGGCTGAAGTAGAAAAGTCCATGGCAGGGCTGAAACTTGCCCGGGCTGAGGTCTTGGGACCACTGAAGGTTGAGACCCTGGAGGAAAAACTTCGCAGGCTGCAGGCTGGACTGGGGCGCGGACTGGAGGCTTCGGACAGGAGCCGTGAGGAAATTAGAGATGAATTGCGGTCCACAGAAGAGAAAATCCAGGAGACCAAGGAATTGATTGCCAACTTACAGGGCATAATCGAAACCAGGCTGCAAGGCGTAAGCAACCTGGCCGAGATTGAAGCGGAACTCATGGAAGCCTGGCGCCGCAAAAAACAGGTTATCAGACGGAAAAAAGCGCTGGAGCTGGCCCGTCAGACCATCCTCCAGGTATCGCAGGAAGTGCAGCAGGAATTTGCCCCGCTGGTTAACCGCCATATGGCCAACACTGTCAGCCGAGTTACGGGTGGACGCTATGTGTCCGGTAAAGTAGACCATGAGCTCAACCTGAAGGTGGTGGTGCCTGAGACTGGCGAAGTGAAGGATGTAGGGCTGCTCAGCCTGGGTACAGTGGATCAGTTTTATTTTGCTTTGCGCCTGGCCCTGATGGAACTGATCGGCGCTAAGTTTCCCTTGATATTGGATGAACCCTTTGCCCAATACGATGACGGGCGGCTTGAGTCTGCACTGCGGGTGGTGCTGGAACTGGCCTCACAGCACCAGGTGCTCCTATTCAGCTGCCACCGGAGGGAATTGGAGATCTTATCTCGGATTGCCCCGGAACAATGCACGGTGATAAATCTCTAGGCGCCAATATAAAGGAGGCTGAATGATGGAATTTACCCATTTTGACGAAACAGGCCGGGCCAAAATGGTTGACGTAACGGAAAAGAGCGAAACGGTGCGGGTGGCGGTGGCAAGAGGTTATGTCAGCATGAAACCGGAGACTTTAGACCTGATCGCCCAGGGCAAACTTACCAAAGGAGACGTCCTGGCCGTTGCCCAGGTGGGAGGGATCATGGGAGCAAAACAAACTCCAGCCCTGATCCCCATGTGCCACCCCCTGCTCCTGACAGGGGTAAAAATGGATTTGAGCCTGAATGGCGCCAAGTCCCGGGTGGAAATTGAAGCCAGGGTGAAAACCACCGGCAAAACCGGTGTGGAAATGGAAGCCTTGACAGCAGTGGCTGTTGCCGGCTTGACCGTGTATGACATGTGTAAAGCCGTAGACAAAGATATGGTTATTGGCGAGGTACGCCTGGTGGAAAAGCTGGGCGGCAAGAGCGGGCATTATGTCCGGGAAGAGGGACTGTAGGGTAAGAAAGATTGAACGGGGAGTGGAAGGATGAAAAAGATATTAGGTTTGGTGGCTTCGCAGCGTAAGCTCGCTAACGGAGAGATCTTAATCAAGGAAGCCTCAGCATCCTGCGGCGAGGAGTATGAAATTGAACTCATCAGGCTGGCTGATTTGAACCTGCAGCCATGCCGCGGCTGCTATACCTGCCTGGCTCCGGGCAAACTTTGCCCCGTGGGGGATGATCTCTATTTTCTGGCGGATCGGCTGAAAGAGGCTGATGCGGTGATTCTGGCCGCACCGTGTTATGCCCTGGGCCCTGCGGCGCTGACCAAAGTGCTGGGAGACAGGATTATTGCCCTGGCCCAACGGCTGGATGACTTTTGGGGTAAACCGTGTTTGGTAATAGCCACCGCCGGTATTAAGGGATGGGAAGGGTATACACTTTCGGCCATGACCACTGTGATGCGATTCATGGGTTTTCGGGTTAAAGACAGCCACATGTTCATCGGAGCCCTGCCCGGAGAGGGTGTGCTGGGAGAGGGCTACGTGGATAGGACAAGACAGATGGGGCAAGCTTTGTTTGGTGAAGCCCGCCAGGCCTCTCAGGGCGAGTGCCCTAGCTGTTGGTCGGATATTTGGAAGTTTCCTGCGCCGGACAAGGCGGTTTGCCCTATGTGCGGTCAAGAGGCGTCCCTGGTCTCAGGCGATGCAGGTGTGGAGTGGGTTTTTGGCAAACCGGGGGTCCAGTTTACCAGAGAACACTTGATTGACCACTTCCAGGGCTGGCTGCGGGGAAAAGTACAGGAATTTATAGCCAGGCGCCGGGAACTGGCGGAGGTGAGAAACCACTACAAGGGGGAAGACAACTGGGCCCTGCCTGAAAGGGATTGACAAGGTTTTTGCTTCTGAAAGAGGGGGGTCAACTTCTGTGGTAACAGTCAGCGTTCGCCTGTGTTAAAGTACAAAGCCTTCGGTCAACTTAGACCGGAGGCTTTGTACTTTAACCAAACTAGAGACGGAGGCATATTGCAAAACGATGGTGC
>JAJYNB010000161.1 GCA_021786555.1 Bacillota bacterium
GCGCCTTATGCTGGGTAACAAGCGTAAACCCAATTTAGATCGTATTGGGACCAAGCTCCTGGCTGGAAACATCGTGATTCTGACGGTATTGCTGCTGATTGTAGCTGGCTCAGGGGTTAATTTCTACCGAACCGAACGATCCCTAAGCGACATCAATGAAGTCTTTTTACCGCAGATAACTCTTGCAGATACCATTAAGGAGACCGTACTCAAACAGCATGTAACGGTTCAGTCTTATATCAGCCATCCTTCCCTGGAAGTAAAAAATTCATACCGCCAGCTGGACCGAGACTTCGAAGCTGATTACCGCAGGTTTGGACAGTTGGCGGTCAGCCTAGCGGATAAACAACTGATTGATCAGGTTAAGAACGAGCACGACAATTTTACCATGATAGCGAACAACATTTTTAACTACACCGACAAGGGCCGCAGCCAGCTCGTCAAGACCCTGCTTGATAATTACAGCGTCTCAGTTGACAGGGTACTCTCTTCCTCGGACCAGTTGGCCGGACGTTTTGCAACTGAACTCAACAAATCGGTCGACTCTACCACCAATAACCTGAACTTGGCCTTAACCATAATGGTTATTCTCACAGTCCTCGCCTTCGGCGGAGCTTTGGTCATGACTTTACTGTTAACAAGAAAGATCACATCCCCCATGCAGCAGATGATTGCTGCTTCCCAGGACATTGCCCGGGGAGATTTGCGGCAGCGGGTCAGCCTGGCGGACCAGGGTGAACTAGGGCTGATGGCTACAGCATTTAACTCTATGGTGGAAAATCTAAGCTCGTTGATTCAAGAGGTGATTTCCGCCAGCCAATTTATCGTAAGGATAAGTGAAGGTTTTCGCAAATACGCCAATGACTCCGCTCAGGCCTCAAACACTGCCGACTCGGTGTTAAGAGCCCTCGTGGACAGTTCTTCCCATCAGTCCCGTAATATCACATCGGTTCTCAGGTCGGCAGACAATGTGGCCCAAGCCATTCAGCAAATCAATGAAGCAATCCTGAGGGTAAATAAACACAATTCCCAGACCACCCACCTGGCAGAAGAAGGAAAACGCTCGGTGGAAGAGGGCTTTCATCAAATGGAGTTAATCAGGCGTACCATGGGTTATTTGGCCGGTGCTGTGGGAGAACTGACCAGCAATCTGGGTGAAATCTCACGCATCATTGACATGATGGAGAACTTTGCGGAACAAACCAATATGTTGGCCTTGAATGCGGCTATAGAGGCAGCCCGGGTGGGCGAGCAGGGCAAAGGTTTTGCCGTGGTGGCGAATGAGGTACGCCAACTTGCCGACGAGTCATCTAAATCCTTGGAGCAAATCCGTGCCATGATTAATAAAATCCAGGCCAAGTCAGCGGAAACAGCGGAGACTATGGAAGAAAGCAAAGTGGTGGTGGAAACCGGTGCGCGGGCTATGCAGTCCCTGGGCGCCGCATTAAAAGACATCGTTAGTTTTGTTAATGATTCCGTCAGCCAATTCAGGGAATTGGTTGGGGTCAGCTCCGATATTTCCAACCACAGCAGGCTAATTGTCCGGGACATGAAGGATTTGGAATCCGTAGCCCGGGAAACCGTCGACCATTCGGAAACCCTGGCAATGGTCATCAACTGCCAAACCCAGGCCATAATTGACGCGGCAGCATCCTTGGGAGAGATTGCTGCCGCCTTGGAGCAATCCACAGGCAAGTTTGCCCTATCCAGTTTTACAGGCAGGGGGGAAGAGTAATGAGAGTAAAGTTCTTAATATTGGCCTTAGTGGTCGCCGGGCTGACTTTGACCGGCTGCGGGAAACAGGTGACAGACTGGATGGATCCCTTTAAGGTAGTGCCGGGAAAAGTAACCGAATTTAAACATACACCTCAGGAACAACTAGACGTCTACGTTCCGCTGCGTGACCAGTATCTCAACAGTAAACATGCCACAGCCCTGGAGACCCTGAATAACTATAAGGACCGTAAGGATTCCTGTTATAATTGTCATTCAGCCGAGTACCGCTTGGCACCGCAAGACGCCAAGCCCAATGTCAAGCAGTTGTCTACCAGCATCACCTGTGACGTTTGCCATGAAATGACCGTAAGTGATTTCCGCTTGCGGACTACCCCCCTCGAAACCTGCACCCAATGCCACAACAACGGGGGGGGAATCAAGGCCGGGCAGGCCGTACACCATAATCAAAAAGAGATGTTTAGCGGCACTGGGGCTCCGGAAGTACCGGACAAGCCTTCCACCAAATATAATGCAGGTCTTACTTGCGTTGAGTGCCACATGCCTAACCAGTCCCACACCTTCGTTGCTCTGACACCCGCTGAGTCATTGCTAAAGAAAGTGGGCAGCGCTTGTATGATGTGCCATACTAAATTGTCAACCCAGGAGTTCGCCGCCAAAGTTACAGAGGTACAAAACCAGACGGAAACCGCTGTAAACAGTTTGAAAAAGGAATTGGACAGTTTGCAGAAATCCATTGAAACCGCCAAGAAAGCAGGGCGCAACATGGATGAAGCGCAAAAGTATTACGATGTTGCGTTTACTGATGTTTCTTTTGTAGATGCCGATGCCAGCAAGGGAATCCACAATACTGAATATGCCCGGGACATCCTGGCCGTTGCCCAAAACAAAATAAGCGCGGCTAAACAGGCCTTAGGCAAATAATAAAGGGGTTGATATAGTGCGAAGGCTCACTATTATGGGCAAAATACTTGCCGCGGTGTTGCTGACTATTATTGTCATGATCGTCGTGGCCACCTTTGGCTATTCCTATATCAAACGGGTAGGGGATCTGGTGCAGCAGACCAGCGGCATAGAGCTCATTGCTATGGAACAGATCGCTAATGTTAAGGCAGAGGGAGCTATGTTTCAGGCAGCGTCTGCCCAGGCTGTCGGTGCTGCGGATGCAGCATCAGCACAGTCTTTTATTACAGAAGCAGATGGACATGACCAGAACCTCAAAGATAGTTTGAATGAGTTCAAACGAATTGAATTGGATGCCGATGACAAACAGAACCTGTCCCAATTGGCAACCCTTTGGGACAGTTTTTCCCAACAGGCCAAAGCCAGTATGACCTTGGCCGTGCAGGGTCAGCAGGCCCAGGCCAGAGCTGGATTGGACGCGTCAGCCAGTAAGTTCAAACAATTCATGGACGGCGTGGAAAAAATCATACGGGACAAGAACAACGATATTGAGCAGCTATCGGGGCAGAGCCAGCAAGTGGTTGCCGACTCGCGCCAACGCTTCCTGATTTTTGTAGTTGTGGTGGGGCTGCTGTCCCTGGGCCTCGGAATTTTACTGGCCAGGATCATTTCCAGGCCGCTAAAAGAGATGGCCAAGACGGCGGAGCTTATTTCCCATGGTAATTTGAGCACTGATATAGCTGTCTTTAACACCGGCGATGAATTAGGCTCGTTGAGCCAGGCCTTTAAGCAGATGGTCGACAATCTGGCTGAAATTCTCGGTGGCATTACCGCCGGTTCAAAAAGAATCGCAGGTTCCTCCCAACAATTGAATGCCGGCATTGACCAAATCACCAAGTCGGCGGAACAAATTGCGGTAACTATCCAGCAGGTGGCGGTGGGGAGTGACGGCCAGGTACGAAGCGTGGCTGAAGTCACTTCAGCCATTAACCAGATGTCTTCGGGCATTCAACAGATTGCGTCCAATGCGCAAAGTGTTTCAGCTTCGGCAATAGAAACTTCCCGTTATGCACACTCCGGCAGGGAGGCTATCGACAGAGCAGCTCAACAAATGGATTCCATTCGTACTACGGTTGACAAGTCAGCGGAAGTAATCCAACTCTTAGGCGAGAAGTCAGAAGCCATCGGCAACATCGTCGATCTGATTCGAAACATTGCAGAGCAGACCAACCTCCTGGCCTTGAATGCTGCCATCGAAGCGGCCCGAGCCGGCGAGCAAGGAAGAGGGTTTGCGGTTGTGGCGGATGAGGTGCGCAAACTGGCTGAGCAATCAGCTGATGCAACCAAGGAGATTGCGGACTTGATTGCCGCTGTGAAACAGGAGACGGAGCGTGCGGTAAAGGCTATGGATCTGGGCACAAAAGAAGCTGCCCACGGCACTGTAGTGGTAGGTAAAGCAGGCAACGCTTTTGCAGATATTTTAAACGCCGTGGAGGGTGTTTCCAAGCAGATTCAGGAGGTCTCACTGGCATCTCAGGAGATGGCTTCCGGCAGCAGCCAGGTGGTAAAAGCTGTGGAAACTATTGCCCATATCGCCCAGGAAACCTCAAGCCAAACTCAGAATGTGGCCGCAGCCGCAGAGGAACAGACCGCCTCACTGGAAGAAATCCGATATTCAGCCAATTCTCTCTCCAAGATGTCTGCAGAGTTGGACGGCATTGTGGAAAGGTTTAAATTCATGGACGCTTAGCAAAAGGTACTGCAGTCGGCCTGCAGTGCCTTTTGTTTTTGAAAAGTCAAAAAGGGGTTTTTTGGTAGAAGAAAGGCGCGAGAGATTTAAAGCCCAGTTCAGCCAGGTTAAAAATCTGCTCAGTGCTGCCGGTAAATAATACCCCGCCGGGGCGCAGGGACTTGCTGAAACGGCTGTAAAGTGAATTTTTGGCTTCCTCTGTAAAATAAATAACTACGTTACGGCAGCAGATTAAGTCGTAGCCGGTGTCGAACACGCCTGTCAGCAGGTTTCCTTTTTGGAAACGGATGTTGGCCTTGAGCCTGTCTTTAACCTGAAACACATCCCCGCTTTGGCTGAAATATTTGGCAACGATATGGGGCGGCACCCCCTGAAGGTCATTGGACTTGTAGCTCGCGTTCCTGGCTTGGGCAAGCATAACCTCATCGATGTCTGTGCCTAAAATAGAGTAAGCGGCAAGCGGAATGGATTCTTGCAGGCTAATAGCAATGGTGTAGGCTTCCTGCCCACCCGAACTTCCAGCGCTCCATATCTTCAGGGAAGAACGCCCTGCCAGCAGCATGGGTAGAATACGGGTACGCAGGGTCTCCCATTGGCTGATGTCACGGAAAAACTGGGAGACATTTATGGTGAGGTGGCGCAAAAAGGCTGCCAACAGCTCTGGGTTGGCATTGAGACTGTCATTGAACGCCAAATAGTTTTGAAAGCCTTTATTGGTGATAAACTGATCGATACGACGCTGCATTTGGGCCCGCTTGTAGCAGCTTAAATTGATACCGCTGCGCTCGTGAAAATAGCGAGTAAATTGTTCGTAGTTACCCAGACTCATACTGCACCTCGTGGAATTTCCTGTTCTTAATTGTAAAAAGTTTGAGACAATAAATCCATATATTTTTTATCTGCTAGAAAAATACCTATACAGTTTGGAATTTTTTATATATTTCAGAGGAATTAGCTGCCAATACGTCGAAATATGACAGCGGCTAAAACTTTGCCTTTTTACCCAGGATTTTGAATTTCGGCGGTGAAATAACTTGGAACAACAAGGTAGTTTGGTTAAGCTTACTGAGCTCAAGGAAAAGTTGGGCAATCTACCGGAGGAAGGACTGGTCGGTCCCAAGGTACAGGCTCTGCTGTCAGAACTACGCAACATCCTGGCCGGATTGGAATCAGCTCCAGGCGTGGATCAGGCGCGCTTGACCAATTTAAACACCTTTGTAGGGTCCAGGCAGAGTTTGGATCCAATGGTTAAAAAGGTGCTTATGGGCCTAATTGACAAGCTGGTCAATAACCCGGTTTCAAGCGCCAAGCCGGCCCCCAATATTAATGAACTCATGGGAAAAATCCCTGGCCTTAAGGAAGCCCTGTCCGATACGGCTGCACCTATGGATTCGGCCCCGGACTGGGCAGGAATGTCCAAACAGGAATCGGATCATGCTGGAGCAGAGGCTGAGGCGGTGGTGGAGCAGGCCGGTAAGGAAACGGCTGCAGCGGAAAGTGTCGGATTTGATACCAAGGAGTTTTTGGGCTTTTTTCTACAGGAATCAGCCGAGCAGGTGGAAAAGCTTAGCAACGATTTATTGGAGCTGGAGAGGAACGGGGCACGGTTGGATCTGGTGAATGACCTGTTCCGGACCGCCCATACCCTAAAAGGTGCTTCCGGGACTATGGGATATTCCGGCATTGTTAAGATAACCCACTTGGCGGAAGATGTATTGGACGGATTAAGGCAGGGAAAATGCCAGGTGTCCGCCGCTTTGGTGGATCTGCTGTTGAGTGTTGCTGACCGTGTGAAAAGTATTCTCGCTGATATTCAGAACGGCGGGGAAGGAAACAGCGATGTGAGTGCCCTGGCTGGCAAACTGGAAGCCTTTTTAGGGAAGACACCGGTACCAGACGTTTTGTCCAAGCCCGGATTGGAGCGTCAAAAGGCAGACGGGGTCTTCGATCTTGACGAAAAAGAGATGTCCCAGATCAAAGAACTTTCCCAGGCCGGCCATAAAATCTTTGATGTGGCGGTTAGATTCAATGCCAAAATATTGATGCCTTCGGTTCGGGCCGTCATGGTGGTACGCAGGTTGGAAAAGTACGGACGGGTACTGAAGACATCCCCTTCGACGGAAGAATTGCGTCAGGACAGCCATGCTGAATTTCACCTGCTGCTTGCTACTGACAAGGACCTGAACACTGTGGAAAAGGTAATCCTGCAAGTTTCGGAAATCGAAGGTGTGGAATTCGAGCAGTTTGAAACAGTTGAAATACCGGTTCAGGTCATTGACGTGGCGGAGGTGGTCAGGCTTCAGGACCAGTCCAATGAATTTGGCTCCACCCAAGCTTTGAGGCCAGGGACAGCTGCTGTGCCAACCGGGGTTAAGAACCAGACAATCCGTGTCCCGGCGGAAAAACTGGACGATTTGCTCAATCTGGTAGGAGAGCTGGTGATCGCCCGTACTAGATTGGTTTCGGTGGGGGATGAACTTAAAATGTCCCTGCCTCAAGACCAATTGATTAATTCTTTGAATGAAACCACTGTTTATCTGGGCAGGTTGATGAACGAGCTGCAGGAGAGCGTTATGGCCATGCGGATGGTACCGATTGGCTCCGTCTTTAGCCGCTTTCCACGTTTAATCCGGGATTTGGCCCGCAAAACCAATAAAGAGGTAGAATTTTTGTGGTTTGGGGAAGAGACCGAACTGGATAAAACCATTATTCAGGAAATCGGCGATCCCTTGATGCATATCCTGCGTAATTGTGTTGATCACGGGATTGAAACACCGGCGGAACGGGTAGCCGCAGGTAAACCCCCAACAGGTAAAGTTACGATTGAGGCCTTTCATGAGGGGAGCCATATTATTGTAACCGTCAGTGATGATGGCAGGGGTATCGACATCACTGCAGTCAGGGCCAAAGCACTGGCCAAGGGGTTCATCGCTCAGAACGAGGAACTCAGCGACAAGGAAGCTGCCAATTTGATCTTCTTGCCCGGGCTCTCTACCGCCAGCCAGGTTACGGACGTCTCAGGCCGCGGCGTGGGTATGGATGTGGTTAAACGGTCCTTGGTGAACCTGGGGGGCATGATCGATATTGAGACAAACCAGGGCAAAGGGACGACAATGATTATCCGCCTGCCCCTGACCCTGGCCATTATTCAGGCTCTGTTGGTGGATGTGGGATCAGAAGTATACGCTGTGCCGCTAGCCTCGGTGCTGGAAACCCTGCGCATTCCTAAGGAAGATTTGAAGTCCGTGGGGGGTCGTGCCGTCATTCAGTTACGCGGCAGCACCCTGCCGTTGATTTCCCTCCAGGAGCATTTTGACCTGGCGCCAGGCAACAGTGAAGAAGACATAGTCTATATGGTGGTAGTAGGGTTCGGTGAGAGACGGCTTGGCCTGGTGGTGGACGGGTTGCAGGGCCAACAAGAAATTGTGATTAAGTCCCTGGGAGATTTCCTGGGTACTGTTCAGGGATTCTCTGGGGCGACCATTGGGGGAGACGGCAAAGTTATTCTCATTCTGGATGCGGGTTCCTTGATTAATGATACTTTTGCGGTCAACCGGATTTAGGGGGTGAAAGCGGTGGAAGAACATCTGGTTACGTTCAAACTGGGTTCGGAGGAATTTGGTGTTGACATCATGCAAGTACAGGAGATAATAAAAATTCCTCCCATAACGCTGGTCCCCAGGGCGCCGAAATTTGTGGAGGGAGTCATTAATCTCAGGGGCAACGTAATTCCAGTGATTAATTTGAAACGGCGGTTTGAGATTGCCAATCCTGGTGATTCGGAGAACTTCCGTATCATCGTGATTCAGGTCCAGGGAAGAACCACCGGTATCATGGTGGACCAAGTAGTTGAGGTACTGCACCTGCCTGTGGAAGATATTGAGCCGCCTCCGCCCGTGACCTCCGGCAACGAGTCGGGATATATCAGAGGGGTCGGCAAGGTAGGCGAACGACTGGTGGTATTACTGGAAGTGGATAAAATTATTGAAAAAGATTACGCGGAAAGAAAAGCCGGTTAAAGATGCAAAACCAGAAAAACAGAGTACTGATAGTTGACGACTCGAGCTTCATGGGGCAATTGCTGCGGAACCTACTGGGCGCGGAGAACTTCACTGTTGAAGTTGCCCGTAACGGCCAGGAAGCTATTGAGCTGGTGAGAAGCTTCCGGCCCCATGTGGTGACCATGGATATTGAAATGCCGGTCATGTCGGGGTTGGAGGCATTGGAAGTAATCATGGCAGAGTCCCCCCTGCCGGTAATTATGGTCAGCGCCCAGACTGTAAGGGGAGCGAAGATTTCGCTGCGCGCATTGGAACTGGGTGCATTTGATATAGTCGCCAAGCCCAACCCTGAGGACACCAACTACTTCGAGACCTTTAGGCGGGAACTGATGACCAAGGTAAAAATTGCTCTTTTGGTGCCGCCGGAGAAACTGGTAAAGCCCATCCTGAGCAAGCCAGTTCCAATACCTGGACCAAACCTTGTGCCGAACCCTGCACCAAACCCTGCACGAACCTCCGCTTTCGCCGCTTTGCTAATTGGTACTTCCACCGGCGGGCCCACAGCGCTGCAGCAGGTACTGACGCAACTACCGCAAGACTTTCCGCTCCCGGTGCTGGTCGTGCAGCACATGCCCCCGAATTTTACCAAACTTATGGCGGAGCGCTTGGACAGCCTTTGCCCATTGGACGTAAAAGAAGCGGAGGATAGGGATGCGGTGGCTGCTGGCCGGGTGCTGATCGCCCCCGGAGGCAGGCAGATGGCTTTGGCCCTTGCGGGTACCCGGGTCGTGGTCCGGATTAGCAAGGACAGCCCGGCAGCGACTCCTTATAAGCCATCAGTTAACGTACTGTTCCGGTCCGCTGCAGAGATTTACGGCAAGCGCACCCTGGCCTTGGTTCTCACAGGGATGGGCAGCGATGGCTTGGAGGGTTCTGGTATTTTGAAGCAACAGGGTGCGTGCATTGTAGCAGAATCGGAGGACACCTGCATCGTATACGGCATGTCCAAAAGTGTGGTAGAGGCTGGCCTGGCCGATAAGGTACTTCCACTGTCGGAAATTGCCAGATTTGTGATGCATAAGGTGTACAGTGAGAGGAGTGTAGGTGATGAATCCTAGTATCCTGATAGTGGACGATGCTACCTTCATGCGCACCATGATTAAAGCCATCCTGTCAAAGCATGGTTATGACAGTACTACGGAAGCGGACAGCGGGGTGTCGGCTGTGGAAAAATACATTCGTCACCGCCCGGCTCTGACACTGATGGACATAACCATGCCTGAAATGGATGGGATCAGCGCGGTGAAGGTAATTCGCAAAATAGACC